>CAMNLO010000033.1 GCA_946543095.1 uncultured bacterium | reverse complement strand
GTCCTGCAGTCTCCCGCCACGGACCAGCCGGCCATGCTCTTTTCCCTCTATGTGCTGACCCGGTTTGCGGAAGAAACCGAATATCTCACGGAGTCGCTCTCGGAAGAAAAGGTTCATGTGCTCGCGCTCCTCAGCGTTGCGGCGGTGTTCAGCGCCACGCTGAAGCTTTCCACCGCGCCCCTGGCTCTGGTGGCCCTGGCGCCTGCCTTTCTGCTCATCAAAAATAAACAGTTTGCGCAGGTCGGCATTTACCTGGCCTGCGGGATCCTCACGATCCTGCCCTTCCTGGTCCGGAATTTCTTTGTCTCCGGCTATCCGGTGTACCCCTTCCCCTCCCTGGACATTTTTCCCGTGGACTGGAAGATCCCGCTGGAACGGGTCATCATCGATTCCGATCAGATCAAAACCTATGCCCGGACCCTGCCGGAGGTGGAGCAGATCACCATGGGCTTTAAGGAGTGGTTCCCCATCTGGCTGGAGAATACGGAAAACTATGACAAGCTGCTTTTGGCAGCGGCAGTATTGTCTGCCGCCGGCTTTTTCCTGATGGTATGCAGAAATCTTTCGGAAAAGAAAAAGTCGAACCCCTATATCCTGCTGACCTTTGCTTCCGCCCTTGCCTGCATGCTGTTCTGGCTTTTGAACGCACCGACTGTGCGCTTCGGGCTGGCCTATCTATTGGCCCTGCCCGCCATCTTCCTGGGCAGCTTTCTCGCCCCGAAAAGGGAGGGGATCCTGACGCTTATCCTGGGCTTTCTGGTGCTCTCCGTTCTGACCTGCCTGATGCCTTACTGGAACCACTATGTAACGGACGATCTGCTCTTTGTCCGCCATCATCTGACGGAGCGCTATTATGTTGTTCCGAAGGATTATGAACGGTTTGATGCCTATGAAATCGCACTTGACGGAGTGACCTTCTATCGGCCCGGCAATGACGGCAAATGCGGCTACTACGGCTTCCCTGCCTGTATGCGGGATCCGAAGGAGGTGGAGCTGCGGGGGGAGACCATTCGGGACGGATTCCGCGGAGTGATCCCGGAGGAGTAGAAGCGTGAAGCCCGGGCGCTTCGCCAGGACACTCCCGGCAGGACGCGGCCTTGCGCAGGGCAGCCCCGGCAGGATGCGGCCTCGCGCAGGGCAGCCCCGGCAGGATGCGGCCATACCAGGAAGTTCTCATATAAAAGGCGGCCTTCCCGAAGAAGACCGCCCGCTGATCCTCAGCAACACGTATCCGCCGGAGCTTACGCTTTAAAGAACTCACGGATCTTCCCAATGATATACTGTACCTGATCATCTTTTAAGCCATAGTACATGGGCAGACGCATCAGCCGGTCGCTTTCCTTTGTGGTGTATTTATCCTCCCCGTGGAAGCGGCCATATTTTTGGCCTGCGGGAGCGGAATGCAGAGGCACATAGTGGAACACGGACAGGATTCCGTTTTCCTTCAGATAGCTGATGAGCTTCGTTCTGACCTCCAGATCCTCCGCCTTCACAAAGAACATATGGCCATTGCCCCTGATCCCTTCCGGGATCACCGGCAGCTCCAGATACCCTTTTTCCGCCGGCTCCGCAAGGCCCTCCCGGTACATCTCGTAAATCCTGAGTCTGGCATTCGTGATCTCCTCCGCCATTTCCAGCTGGGCCCAGAGATAGGCTGCATTCAGCTCGCTGGGCAGATAGGAGGACCCAAAATCCATCCAGCGGTATTTATCCACCTGGCCTCTGAAGAACTGGCTCCGGTTAGTTCCCTTTTCCCGGTAGATCTCAGCCTTTTCGATCATCTCAGGATCACGGATCAGGAGCGCTCCTCCTTCCCCCATGCTGAAATTCTTGGTCTCATGGAAAGAGAAGCAGCCGAAATCCCCCATGGCCCCCAGGGGCTTTCCCTTATAGTCTGCCATAATGCCCTGGGCCGCGTCCTCGATGACCTTTAAGCCATGACGTTTCGCGATGTCCATAATGGTGTCCATCTCGCAGGCAATACCTGCGTAGTGCACCGGAACGATGGCCTTCGTGTGCTCCGTGATGGCATCCTCGATCCTTGTCTCGTCAATGTTCATGGTGTCCGGCCGGATATCCACAAACACCGGTGTGCCCCCCCGCAATACAAAGGCGTCCGCCGTACTCACAAAGGTAAAGGAGGGCATGATGATCTCGTCCCCGGGCTTTGTGTCTATGAGCAGCGCCGCCATTTCCGTGGCGTGGGTGCAGGAGGTGGTCAGGAGGCATTTGGCTGTCCCCGTTTTCTCCTCGATCCATTGGCTGACTTTTTTTGTGAAGGCGCCGTCGCCGCAGATCTTTTCCGCCTCCACCGCCTGCTTCATGTAGTCGAAGGCTTTGGGTGCGAAGGGCGGTACATTAAAATTGATCATATACTAAAGTCCAGCTTTCCTCCCTGCCTGCGGGCTTCCGTTCCGATCTCGGACCAGTTGACCCCCTGCAGTTTTTCCACCAGCGCTTCCTCGGAATCCGCGTAAACCCTTGTGACCTTGGGGGGATTCTTCTCAAGGCCATAGTCCCTGCCGGGAGTCTTCTCCCGTCTTGCCTCGATGCGCCCGTTTTCCTTTTCCTGTTCTTCCTTCTCCGCTTCCTTCTGTGCCTTCATGCTCTCCAGGAAGCTCTTCTGCCCCTTGGAGACCTTCTCCAGCTCCGCGAAGAAGCCGGTGGTGCCGTCGTCGTTAAAGGAGATGCCGAAGCGGGTGATCCGGGTTTCGGAGTCCTCCGAGAACTGTTCCTTCAGCTTTTCCCCCATGGTCATGGCGGAATCTATTTTGCCGTAGTTCTCCTGTTCGTACTCCTCGTCATCGGCCATCTTCTCCAGCTCGTCCTCTGTGATGAGGATGGAAAACTCTTTGGTGCCCCGGCCCATGATCTCGCCGGCTTCCTCGTCGCTTCCGTAATCCGCCACCATGATGTCCGCCCGGTCGCCGTATTTTTCCTTCAGCTTGTCCAGCATGGCCTGTGCCTTGTCGGAGAGCTTCAGGGGCGATGTGGCTGCAGCCGCAGCCGCCGCGGTCTTCGGGGTGAATACGTCAGAAGCAGTCTTTTTCTCCTTGTCCGCCCGTTTTGCACCGCCTGCAGCGGGCTTCACATTCTGCATAAGCCCCGCTCTGGTGTAAAGCATTCCGCCGTCTACACTTCCGCTCATTGTTCTACCTCCTTGTATGCCTGTGAAATCCGTTTCAAATAGGGTTCTGAATCGTTACGCCATTCCTTCATATAGTATATCGACAGATTCCCGCAAACCCTTAACTCCGGACTAAGGAAAAACTGATTAAATCAGTTTTTCCTTAGTCCCTCCGGGGGATCAATTTGCAAAGGAAACTACCGCTTCCAAAAGCGAACGGAGTTCGCTTTGTGCAAAATTCGGCGGGGGAAACAAATGAAGGCGCATGAACTGGATCCGTTTCCGATTTTTCAGGCCAGCGCAGCCTGCAGCTTCGCGACCAGCTCAGGGATCGTGGCCTCAAAGTCCACGCCGTACCAGGGCTTCTTCGGATTCCGCAGGGTCTCCAGGATCGTTTCCGCCGTATAGTCGCAGGCAATGCCGAAGGCCTTCTCAAGGGACAGGCCTCTGACGATGCCGCCCACGGAAACGCTGGAGAACACATCCCCCGTGCCGTGGAAGGAAGCGTCGATATGGTCGTGCTGGTAGCTGAAATACTCGCCCGTCTCCGTGTCCAGGCCATAGACGCCGGTCTTTCCCTTGGATAACGCAGCGCCTGTCAGCACCACCTTTTTCGCTCCCAGCTTTGCCAGCCTGTCCAGGATCTCCTTGAGATAGGCCTCATCGTAGTCCGTTTTATATTCGGAATCCGTCATGAAGCAGGCCTCCGTCAGGTTGGGAACGATGATGTCGCCGTTTGCGCAGAGTGCGGCATTGCGCTTTGCGTAAGCCAGATCAAAGGCGGGGTAGAGCTTTCCGTTATCCGCCATAACGGGATCGATGAACTTCAAGCAGCCATCGGTGCCTAAATCCTCGAAGATCTTCTCCACGATCCCGATCTCCTCCATGGAGCCCAGATAGCCGGTGTAAATGGCGTCAAAACGGATGTTTTCCTGCTTCCAGTGGGCGCAGATGGGACTCAGCTGGTCCGTCAGGTCCTTCACGGTGAAGCCCTTGAACATGGTGTGGGTGGAGAGTACCGCCGTAGGCAGGATCACGGTCTCGATGCCCATGGCGGACAGCAGCGGCAGAGCCACGGTGATGGAGCACTTCCCAAGGCAGGAAATGTCCTGGATCGTCAGAATTCTTTTCATAATCTTCTCCTCGTATTGCTTATTAATGCCTATATTACCTATAGGTGCGGTCGCAATTTTAGATTCTACTGAATACTGAACCCTTTGTCAATCATATCGGCTCCGGCGCAGCGATTGCAGCATATCCGCATTCTTCCCTCCATTCCGAAGCGAAGCAGAGGAACTGCGAGGCGAATTTCAAATTCGTCGATGCTTGACCGGCACAGTGCTTTTATATATTACAGCTGCGAAAACACCTCCCCAAGCCCCGCGTGGATCGCCAGATTTGCCTGCCGGTCCCTGGGAGTCTCGGACTTGTTCACCAGCACCAGCTTATTGCCCCGGTAATAATCGATCAGGCCCGCCGCCGGATAGACTGCAAGGCTTGTGCCGCCGATAATGAGGACATCCGCATTGCTGATGGCTTCCACTGCCCCCCGAATGGTGGCCTGGTCCAGGCCCTCCTCATAGAGCACCACATCCGGCTTCACCCTGCCGCCGCAGGCATCACACACAGGGATGCCCTCGGACTTCATGATATAATCCAGGTCAAAGAATTTGCCGCACTTCTCGCAGTAGTTGCGAAGCACAGAGCCATGAAGCTCGTAAACGGTCTTTGAGCCCGCCGCCTGATGCAGGCCGTCGATATTCTGGGTCACCACTGCGCGGCACTTCCCCTGCCTTTCCCATTCCGCCAGCTTCAGATGGGCGATGTTGGGCTTTGCGGCAGCGCCTGCGTTCAGGATCTTATCATGATAGAAGGCGAAGAACTTTTCCGGATTGAACACATAATAGCTGTGGGACAGCAGGGTTTCCGGAGGAACATCATACTTCTGATTGTAGAGGCCGTCCGGGCTTCTGAAATCCGGAATGCCGGATTCCGTGGACACGCCGGCGCCTCCGAAAAACACGATATTGTCCGAGGCATCCACCCATTCCTTCAGCTGCGCGATCTTTTGCTCCAGAGATTCTTCTTTCACGGCTTGCTCCTTTCCTGAGAGATCATCTGCAGATCCTTCGTGGGAAAACTTCATCCATTTCTCCATACCGGGTGTTCTGTGCGGGGCTGGCAGAGCAGCTCCCCGGCCAGCCGACGCTTTTTGTGACAGTTCCCTATGTATGATATACCTGCTTTAGTGATCCTGTAAACATGTCTCGCTGACTGTTTTGCAGCTCAAATGTTTTTGTATGTTTTACCTCATGTCGCGAACAAAACGGGCAGCTAATGGCACAGGGGTTTTGCACGGGGGGGCGGCACCTGTCAGCGCATCAGATCCCCTCCATCAGCTCGTGAAGGCGTCTTCCCCGGTCGGTCCAGAGGTGGGCCGCCAGGGTTTTCTCCTGCCCTGCATGGGCGATGGCAAGCCTCTTTTCCTCATTCCGCAAAAGCTCCCCCGCCATCTCGGGCAGGGCTTCCATATTCAGGAGGTCATAGAAGCACACCTGTTTCCCGTCCTCAAAGATCTCCCGGAACCAGATGCTGGGATCCGTAAGGCAGACCGATCCGTTGGCACAGGAATTGAACACCCTGTCATGGGCCCCGTCCTTAAACCAGGGCATGACGTTTAAGGAAAGCTTCGCCTTTGCCTGGGCCCGCAGCACCGTCAGGGAATCGCAGCCTCCGTGGAGGATCAGATTCTCCGGGTGCTCTAAGGGAAGCTTCTCCCAGCCCTCCCCGAAGATATGGATCTGAAAGCCTGCATCCGCCAGAGTTTTCACCGCAAGCCCCCGCTCGTAAAAGCGGATATAAAGATCCAGAAAGGTCAGGTTCGGAAAGGTCTCCTTTAATTCCGCCTCGCTGACCTCCGGGATCTCCCTGCGGATATGCTCCTCCGCCACCGCTTCCAGGGTCCTTGAGGGATCCGCCATAAGATCCTCGATGATGCCGTAGTAAAAGGCAGTGTATTCGTCGTCCAGACGGGTGATATATCGCTCAAAGTCGGCGGGAGGGGTGTAGTTTCCCGCAAACACGATATCGTAAGGGCGATGCGCCTCCGGAGAAACCGCCTCCGAGGCCTCCCCCCTGATCCCCCGCACAAAGGAAAGGGGCTCCCCCGCCTCGTCCAGCGCAGTTCCCGCCAGAGGCAGGAAGATCCCGGCATTCACCTCAGGATAGTGCCTGCGCATATACTCCCTGTGAAAACGGTCGATGCTGATGTGAGTGTAGTCTTTGGGGATGGCTGCAAGAAACTTCGGATAATACAAAGGATGGTCCACCACCAGATTGATGCAGGGCACATGAAACTCATCCCAGAAGAGAGTCCCGTCCTCCCGGAGAAACACCTCCTCCCCGGAAATGCCGTGGAAATTAAAAGAGAGCATAACGGTGTTGTCCCTGTCCAGAAAACGCAGAAGACCCAGGAGTGCCTTTTCGTCATACTCAAGATTGAAGTCATATACCGGATGCCCCAGAGCCTCAAGGGTCCTTGCGATCTCCAGAGAAAAGAAGCCCTGGGTCTCAATGCCGCCGGTGAAGATGATCACTCGTTTCATGTCAGGAATCGTTTCCGGAAGCTTCTCCAGGTCTGCAGCAGCCTGTCATAGAGCAGAAAGCTGCCCGTGGAGGCAAGCTGCATGTCAATGAGCCGCCGTTCCTCTTCGTTCGTCCGCTTCAGATAATAAGGATTCCTGCGAAATTCCGGGAAGGTCCTCAGCATTTCCTCTCCCATGGCCTTCACAAAGCCGGCTTCCGGATGCTTCACCCCCCGGACATAGGAAAACAGCGTGTTCACATAGAACAGGGTGGCAAAGGAGGCCTCCAGCTCTGCTTTGTATTCCTCAAAATAACCAAAGCGCTCTGCCTCCGAAAGCATGAGCCTTGCGGCCTCCATGCGGTTCTCACAGCGTTCCTTCGTGATGGTGTGGACTGTGGAGGTATTGTGCTGGTAGTAATAATACAGGGGCCTGGGCAGATAGGAAAACCGCTTTGCCCTGAGAAACCAGGAATTGGAGATGGCATTGTCCTCGTAGAAAATGCCCTCGGGGAAACGGTTGTCGTAGTCGAAAATGATATGTCTGCGATAGAGCTTGGTGCAAAGTGACCCGGAGTCCAGGATCAGAGAGGCGTATTTCGCATGGTCCAGCTCCCCTGCCTGGGAAGGATCATTACTCTTTATCTGCTGTCCCAAAGCGAAGCTCTGCTCATGGGTCAGCTGGAGATCGCAGCCCACGATATCTGCCTCCTCCGCCTCTCCCAGAGAGATCAAAGCGGAAAGATAATCCTGACTGACCCAGTCATCGCCATCGATAAACCCGATCCACTCTCCCTTTGCATGGGAGAGCCCCAGGTTTTTTGCGGCTCCCTGCATGGCGTGCTTCTCATTCTGCAGCGCCATAAGCTTCCCGGGGAAACGCGCTTCAAACTCCTTCAGGATCTGAAAGGAGTCATCCGGGGAGCAATCGTCCACGGCTATGATCTCATAGGGCTCCGGAAGATCCTGTGCAAGCAGCGCCTCCAGACAGAAGCGGACCTTATTCCCGGCCGCCAGATTATAGACCGGGACGATCAATGACGCTTTCATAGGATCATACTTCCTGAAGACGTTCCCTCAGCTCCTCCACCGACAGCCACTGGTCATTGCTGCCGGAGCTGTATACAAAGCCCTCCGGAACCTTTTTCCCGGTGGGCTCGGGGGTTTTGTGCTCGCTCCAGACGATCTGGGGATAGATCACAAAATGCTTTTCATATTCGTAGGTGTAGGGAGCGTCCTCCGCCGTGATCATGACCTCATGGAGCTTTTCACCCTCCCGGATGCCCACCTCCGGCATGATGCAGCCGGGAGCCATGGCCTGGGCCAGGTCCGTGATCTTAAAGGAGGGGATCCTGGAAATAAAGGTCTCGCCGCCCTTTGCCTCCGAAAGGGCTTTTAACACCAGATCCACTCCCTCCGGAAGGCTGATCCAGAACCGGGTCATGCGGTGGTCCGTAATGGGGAGCTCTCTCTTGCCCTGCTCCAAAAGGCCCCGGAAGAAGGGGATCACGGAACCGCGGCTTCCGGCCACGTTGCCGTAGCGGACGATGGAGAAGCTGATGTCCTTGGCGCCGGCATAGGCATTGGCACTGATAAAGAGCTTGTCGGACACCAGCTTTGTGCCGCCGTAGAGGTTTACGGGGTTCACGGCCTTGTCCGTGCTCAGTGCCACCACCTTCTGCACATTTCTGTCCAGACAGGCTTCGATCACGTTCTGGGCCCCGTGGATATTGGTCTTGATGGCCTCTCCGGGATTATACTCACAGGCAGGGACCTGCTTTAAGGCCGCCGCATGGACCACGTAATCCACGCCGTCCAGGGCGCGTCTGAGTCTCGCCTCATCCCGCACGTCCCCGATAAAGAAGCGGAGCCTGTTGTCAGGGTCCAGGGCCTTGAACTCATTCTGCATCTGGAACTGCTTGAACTCATCCCTGGAATAGATGATCAGCTTCTTCGGGTCGTGCTGCGTTAAAAGGCAGCGGGCAAAGGCCTTGCCGAAGGAGCCTGTGCCCCCAGTGACCAGGATGACTTTATCCTTGACGATATCCTGCATACTATTCACACTAACCTCCATGACAGACATTCATATCTGCCTGCATCAACTTCGTCGTCTGAAAGAAAGCGCATTTGGCGTATCCGCCAACGAATGCTTTAGTCTTGCGTGAGGAGAATGCGCGTATGTGCATTCTCCGGGTCAGCCTGTGGAAGTTGATGCCTGCATCAACTTCGTCGTCTGAAAGAAAAGCGCATCAGCGTTTTCTTTCAGACGTTTTCCCCTTGGTCCACCAGTGACGCGGTCACCACCCCCTCCAGCTTCATTACTTCCTCCACGATCTCCTCCGGCACATCAGTCCTTAACTCAATGGCCATGTTCACGGACTCGTGGGCGAAATTCCTGGCCCTTGTATGGGAGTAGAGGGTCCTGTCCTTCAGGATCTCCATGACCTCCTCCTCCACATTCCGCTTCGCGTTCACCACCAGGACCGTCACGTTGGAGGGCACATACAGCTTTTCAAACACCACCATGATGACCGTGGCGCCGAGGCTCATGATAATGGCGATGATGGCCAGCCCCGCCCCGCATATGATGCCCACGGAGATGGACCAGAAGAGATAGGCCAGGTCCATGGGATCCTTGATGGCCGTCCTGAAACGCACGATGGAAAGGGCACCCACCATACCCAGGGAAACCACCACGCTGGACTGGATCGTCAGGATGATGGCCGCCGTGATCAAAGAAAGCATCAGCAGCGAAAGATTGAAATTGAAATTGTAGAAGGTGTTCCGGTGCATCACCCTGTACACCCCGAAGACATAGAGGGAGATAATAGCCGTAAAGAGGAGGCAGGTCAGCACCGCGCTCACCTGGATATCCATGGAGGAATATCCCTCAAACAGCGTCTTGTTGATCAGTTCCATAAATCCCATCTGCGGTTTCATTCAAGCTTACCTCCTTAAACCAGTAATCCGCCGTATATATTGTTGATCCTGCAGAGCATGAATTTGGAATATGCGCTTCTTGCAAGAGAGTCTAACTGCAGACATTCCATCAGATACGAGGGCATGATGCCCGTCCACTTCACCTCCAGCACGGAGTAGTCCACGGGAACAGTCCCCGCATCATATTCCGGGAACACGGGAGTGCAGGGATAATCCGGCTGCAGAAACAGGTCCGTCCTGTCCGAGGAGGCCACGCAGCGGTCCAGGGTGATCCTGACGGTCCCCGGCTCCCCCACATAGGGGATCCGCTCATACCTGACAATGACCTTGGGCTTCAGATCCCGGACCATCATCTCAGTATACAGCTTCTTTGCCCCTTCGTCCATGTCTTCCCGGAGCGCCGGGATGCGGCCCTCCATCATGGATCTGCAGTCTTTAAGGGGCAGTCTGCAGGCTTCCTTCTTCGTCATGCCGTGGTTCTTGATCTTCTTCTCCAGACTGATCCGGGAAAGATCACAGTTATAATGCCTGATCCTGAATTTGGAGCGGGGATCCGTGCCGCCGAAGTTTTCCCCCAGGCAGGAGCCGTAGAGATCGTCGAAATAAAGGCTGGTGATCAGATAGGTCCCCCCGGGACCCACATGGGGATCCTTCTGCAGAAGCCCGTCCAGCCTGACCTTCAGGATGGCCTCCTCCTCGGGAGAGATGATGTATTTCATTTCAT
>CAMNLO010000032.1 GCA_946543095.1 uncultured bacterium | reverse complement strand
CAAACAGCGATGTGGAAAAATACCGCTCCGCAGTGTCCGGAAGCACCGTCACCACGGTTTTCCCCGGGCCCAGCTTCTTAGCCAGCTGTATGGCGGCCGCCACATTGGTGCCGCTGGAGATGCCGCATAATAAGCCCTCCTCTTTTGCCAGTCTCTTTGCTGTCCCGATGGCTTCCTCATCCGATACGATATACACCTGATCGTAAATGGACTGATTCAGGATCGCCGGGATGATCCCGTCTCCGATGCCCATCTGCAGATGGGTCCCGATATTTCCTCCCGCCAGGATCGCCGCGTTTTCCGGCTCCACCGCCCAGATCTCGATGGAGGGATTCTGGGCCTTTAAGACCTCCCCGATGCCGGTGATGGTGCCGCCGGTGCCGATGCCGGAGCAGAAGCCGTGGATGGGCTTTGCCGCCTGCTCCATGATCTCCAGGGCCGTATGGTTCCTGTGGGCCATGGTGTTGTTGGGATTTTCAAACTGCTGGGGGACAAAGACCCTGGGGTCTTCTTTGCTCATGCGGTTGGCGGTTTTCATGCACTCATCGATGCAGGCCCCGATGTCCCCGTCGTCATGGATCAGGATCACCTGTGCCCCGTACTGGGCGATGATCTTTCTTCTCTCCTCGCTGACGGAGTCCGGCATGATGATCTTCGTTTCATATCCTCTCACCGCCCCCACCAGGGCAAGGCCGATGCCCTGATTGCCGCTGGTGGGCTCCACGATGATGGTGTCCTTGTGGATCAGCCCTTCCTTCTCCGCTTCCTCGATCATGTTCAGGGCGGTCCTGGTCTTTATGGAGCCGCCGACATTGGTGCCCTCGAATTTCACCAGGATCTCCGCGCTGTCCGGAAGGGGCATCCTGTTCAGTCTCACAAGAGGCGTGTGCCCCACCGCTTCCAGTATATCGTTACAGATCATTCCGTATCCATCCTCCATGACGGGGATTTCTCCGCTCCGGCGATCCGGATCATGGATCCGGATCTGCCGTCGGGACAATCCCGTTCTGTCTCAAATTTCAGCCTGCAGCCGGTCTTCGGCCTGTAAAGCAATCGGCTTATTAAGTCAATTCTATCCCTCAATACTGCCCGTACAGGATCTTTGCCATCTCGGAATCCTTGTCCAAAATCAGGGTCTTATTGCCCTGCATGGAGGTCTCCAGGGCGTCCAGGCTTCGGGTGAAATTATAGAAGTCCGCCTTTTCCGGATCATTATAGGCATCCGACAGGATCTTCATGTATTCCGCCTCGCCCTCCGCTCTGATCCGCTCCGACTCCTTCTGGGCATCCGCGATCTTCACCGCCACCTGCCTGTCCGTGTCGTTCCGGATCTTCTGGGCTTCCGCGTTTCCCTTGGCGGTATAGGAGGCCGCGATGTTTTTGCGTTCGGAGATCATTCTCTCATAAACCGCTTCTTTATTATCATCCGGCAGATCCAGGGCCTTGATCTCCGCCAGGATGATCTCGATGCCGTAGCTGGTGATATCGGAATTGGAGGCGCCGGTGATCATATTGGTGAGCTCGATCCCTCTGGCGGCGATGACATCATCCTGGTTCATGGAGGAAATGGTGTTCTTGGTGGCGTTATACACCGCGGCGTCAATGCGCTCCTCCGCCCTTGCGGACATGGCCCCCAGGGTCTGATAATACCGGGCGGGATCCGTCACCTTCCAGATCACATAGTCGTCCGCGATCATGGATTTCTTGTCCTTGGTGATCACATCGCTGGCAGGGATATCGTAGATCCGGCTGCCGGCGTAGACGGCCTGGGTGGACTGTACGAAGGGGAGCTTGAAATAAAGCCCCGGCGCGGAGGAGGTCCCGATGATCCTGTCAAACTGCTTGATGATCACATGATCGTTGTAATTCACCACATACAGGGAATTTGACAGCAGGAAGATGACGATGACAGCCAGCACGGCAACGATGGGTAATAACAGATTCTTTTTCATTGCGCTTCCTCCTCACTGCTTTCTTCCGAAGCATCGTCAGCATAATCATAGCTGTAGTCCTCAAAGCCCGCACCGGAGGTAAAGCTCTCCAAAGGATACATGGTCTCCGTCTCCCCGTCGGTGATGACGACCTTTAAATAAGGCAGCACATTTTCCAGGGCTTCGTAGAACATTCTTTTTTTCGTGATCAGCGGATAGTTTTTGTATTCCTCATAGATGGAATTGAACCTGGCGACCTGACCCTCCGCTTCCGCGATCCTGGCGGCCTTTTCTCCCTCCGCCTCCTGGACGATCTGGTCCGCCTTGGCCTCCGCCTTGGGCAGCTCCGTGTTCTGATAGGTCAGGGCGTTGTTCTTGGCGGTGTCCGCCCCCTGCTTTGCGGTCTCCACGGACTTGAAGGCCTGCTTGATGGTCTCCGTGGGAGGCTCCGAATCCTGGACCGTGATGTTCACCACCGCCAGGCCGATGTCATTGTCCGTCAGCTCCCTGATCATATCCTCCTTCACCTCCGCCTGGATCTGGCTCTTGGCGGTGGTCATGGCCTCGTCCACGTCGTAATTGAGCACCACGGAACGGATGCTGGACAGGGCGATATTGGAAAGGATGGTCTCCGGATCGTTGGAATTGTAAAGGTATGCCACAGGGTCCGATACCCTGTATTCCAGATAGAAATCGATATCCAGAAGATTGAAATCGGAGGTGATCATAATGCCGTCGTTCACATTCTGGATATTCTGCCCCTCCTCGGAGACGGAATAGCCGATGCCGGTGCCGTGGGTGGTCATATCCACCTTCTTCACCTGCTGCAGCCAGGGAATCTTGAAATAGAGCCCGGCGGTGTCCGTTCGGATCACCCTGCCGAACATGGTCACCACGGCGTTTTCCTGCTCATCCACGCTGTAGAAGCAGCCGGTGAAGGTGAACACGGCAAACACAAGGACCAGCACGATGAGTATAATGCTGAATACCTTCCCCGCGCCCCCCTTCTTCGGGGCGTCTTTGTCCAGATCCCTCCAGACTCCGTCCTCGGCGCCGTCCCGGTCCTTTTTCTTAAACAGATCGGTGAAGTCCTTGGGAAACACCCCCTTCTTCATCCCGGCCCGGATGATGATCACGGCCACGATGACGATGATCAGGACATTCCATAGAATAGACAGAAGTCCCTGTATCATTCCGAAATTAAACATGATAAACCTCCTTGGCTAATGATAGTTAACCATTGTATTACAAAGAATTATGCTTTACAATAGTGACCCATGAATTCATTCATCGGAGATAAAGCATTTTACAAAAGAGTGCTGCATATTGCAATCCCCATTATCATACAGAACGGCATCACCAACTTCATGAGCCTTCTGGACAATATCATGGTGGGCAGGATCGGAACGGAGGAAATGAGCGGTGTGGCCATTGTGAACCAGCTCTTCTTCGTGTTCTATCTGGCGATCTTCGGCGCGGTCTCCGGCCCCGGGATCTTCACCGCCCAGTATGTGGGGCAGAAAAACCACGAGGGGATCCGCTACACCGTCCGCTTTAAGCTGGTGATCTCCCTGCTCATCGCGGTAATGGGGATCCTGCTTTTTGTGCTGAAGGATCAGGAGCTCATCAGCCTGTTTCTCCATGAGCAGGGGGAAGGGATCGACGCTTCTGCCACCCTTTCCGCCGCCAGGAATTATCTTTTCATCATCAACTTCGGGCTCATTCCCTTTGCCCTGACCCAGGCCTATGCCGGCACCCTGCGGGAATCCGGGGAGGCTGTAGTCCCCATGCTTGCGGGGATGATCGGCGTCGGTTTTAATCTGGTCTTTAATTATATCCTGATCTTCGGCCATTTCGGAGCCCCGGCTCTGGGGGTTGTCGGAGCTGCCATCGCCACGGTGATCTCCCGGTATGTGGAATGTTTTATCGTGATCTTCTGGACCCATTCCCATCCGGAGAAGAATCCCTTTGCGGTGGGGCTGTTTAGGAATTTCAGGATCCCTTCGGGGCTTACGGCCAAGATCATCGTGAAGGGGACGCCCCTGTTTCTGAACGAGCTCATGTGGTCCATGGGCATGACCGCACTGACCCAGTGCTATTCCATGCGGGGCTTAAGCGTCATCGCTGCCTTTAATATCTCCAACACCATCACGAACCTGTTCAATGTCTTTTTGATCTCCATGGGCTCTGTGGTGGCCATTATGATCGGGCAGATCCTGGGCTCCGGGGATATGTCCCATGTGGTGGAAACGGACAACCGGCTGATCTTCTTTTCCGTGTCCATGTCGGCAGTTCTGGCGGGCATCCAGGCCCTGGCCGCCCCCTTCTTCCCTTTGCTTTACAATACCACGGATGAGATCCGCTCCCTGGCCTGCATGTTTATCCGCATCGCCGCGGTGTACATGCCGATGAACGCCTTTTTAAACGCCGCCTACTTTACCATCCGCTCAGGAGGCAAAACCCTCATCACCTTCCTCTTCGACTCCGCCTTTCTCTGGGTGGTCTGCTGGCCTGTCGCTTTTGTGCTCTCCAGGTACACCGCCATGCCCATCGGACCTTTGTATGTCTGCATCCTGTCTCTGGAGCTCATCAAGGTCTCCATCGGCTTTTACATGCTGAAGAAGAAGATCTGGATCCAGGACCTGGTGGGAGGCACCACTCTTCAATAATACTCTTTCTTTAATTTAAGCAAAAGCTTGCACTTTCCGTAATAATCTGTTAAAATCTCAAAGTTGCGTTATAAGTGGATATTCAGAACAAAGGTCCGGAAATCGCAAAAAGCATATCAAAGATTTTTGAACATTCGCCGTGTTCTGAACAGTAACAAATTCACACGTTCCGGGATCCCCTGCTCCTGCAGGACACTGCCCCAGGGCAAAACGGGACGGAGGAAAAAAGGAGGAAACAAAATGAGCGTAGTAACCATGAAGCAGCTGCTGGAGGCCGGCGTACACTTCGGTCATCAGACAAGGCGCTGGAACCCCAAAATGGCTCCCTACATCTTTACGGAGCGCAACGGCATCCACATCATCGACCTGCAGAAATCCGTAGGCAAGGTGGATGAGGCCTACAAGGTGGTCTTCGATATCACCTCCCAGGGCGGCACCGTCCTCTTCGTAGGCACCAAGAAGCAGGCCCAGGACGCTGTGAAGGCCGAAGCGGAGCGCTGCGGTATGTATTATGTGAATGAAAGATGGCTGGGAGGCATGCTCACCAACTTCCAGACCATTCAGTCCAGGATCGGCCGCTTAAAGCAGATCGCCCGTATGAGCGAAGACGGGACCTTCGATGTGCTGCCCAAGAAGGAAGTGGCGAAGTTAAAGAAGGAATACGAGAAGCTGGAGAAGAACCTTGGGGGCATCAAGAACATGACCCGCATCCCCGACTGTATCTTCGTGGTGGATCCCAAGAAGGAGCACATCTGTGTGACGGAAGCACATGCTCTGGGCATTACCCTGATCGGCATCGGCGATACCAACTGCGATCCCGAAGAGCTGGATTACGTGATCCCCGGCAACGATGATGCCATCCGTGCCGTGAAGCTTCTGGTCTCCAAGATGGCTGACGCCGTTATCGAGGCAAACCAGGGTGAGGAAAACTTAAGCGCCGAGCAGGCGGCCCAGGCAGCGGAAGGCGCTGTGGAGAAGGAGCCCACCGACATTGAGGAAGTGGCAGCCGCGTCATAATCGGATGTCGTTTTTTACAGGTTAAGATCCGGACCGGTCCTGC
The DNA here is from genome assembly GCA_946543095.1 of uncultured bacterium. GTDB lineage: Bacteria > Bacillota > Clostridia > Lachnospirales > Lachnospiraceae > CAMNLO01. The sequence continues at coordinate 4,761 of CAMNLO010000032.1, read as the reverse complement.
CGGAATATGGATCATAACCAGGATTTTCAGAGTATAGTGAAAGCAGTGATCTGCTTGCAAACCAGGAGGTAATACATCAATGGCAGCAATTTCAGCAGCAATGGTAAAAGAGTTAAGGGAAATGACCGGAGCCGGTATGATGGACTGCAAGAAGGCCCTCACCGAGACCGACGGCAATATGGACGAAGCCGTAGAGGTGCTCCGCAAGAACGGCCAGGCCAAGATGGACAAGAAGGCCGGCAGGATCGCCGCGGAAGGCCTTTGCAAGGCAGTGACCAAGGACGGAAAGACCGCAGTGCTGGTGGAGGTGAACTCCGAGACCGACTTTGTGGCAAAGAACGAGAAGTTCATCGCTTTCGTGGACGAGATCGCAGAAAGAGTCGCCACTTCCGATGTGAAGGATGTGGAAGCGCTGTTAAATGAAAAGAGCGTGGCAGATCCTTCCAAGACCTTAAACGAGCGTCTTGTGGAATTAGTGTCCGTCATCGGCGAGAAGCTTTCCGTGAGACGTTTTGAGAAGGTTTCCGCGGATCTTCTGGACACCTACATCCATGGCGGCGGCAAGATCGCCGTGGTGGTCTGCGCCAAGACCGATGTGGTGAACGACGACATCAAGGAAGCCCTGCACAATGTCTCCATGCAGGTGGCTGCCCTCTCCCCCCGTTATGTTTCCGTGGATGAGGTCCCCGGAGACTATGTGGAGCATGAGAAGGAGATCCTGAAGGCTCAGATCATGAACGATCCCAAGGAATCCCAGAAGCCTGAGAAGGTCATCACCGGTATGATCCAGGGACGTATCAATAAGCAGTTAAAGGAGATCTGCTTAAACGATCAGGAATACTTCCGTGCAGAGGACGGCAAGCAGACCGTGGGCCAGTACATCAAGGAAGTGGGCAAGGCAAACGGCGCCAACCTTTCCATCGCAGGCTTCATCCGCTATGAGACCGGCGAAGGCATGGAGAAGAAGGAAGAGAACTTTGCGGAGGAGGTCGCAAAGCAGATCAATGGATGATCTGCTTCACAGATCAACGGGTAATCTGCTTCGCAGATCAATGGATAAGATACTCTACCTTATGTAAACCAAGGCGGGACATCGAAAGGTGCCCCGCCATTTTTATCACACGGCTTTGGCAAGTGTTTTTAGCGGGCATGACCACGCGAGCCGGCATGTGACCACTACTCGATTTAAGTGAATTATGATATAATCCGATAAATATACAGGGCTCTTTCGTAAGCTATGAGCTCCATCAGGATTTTTCACTGCATCAATTGAACTCAGTCCTTAAGAACTCCATTTCAATCTTGTTTCGCAGCAATTGTTTCAGAAAGGTGGTCCAATGAATCCAAACAGGAAGATCCGTGCATACTTCTCTCTTCTGCTCTCTGTACTCCTCCTCTTCTCTTACGCTCCCACAGCCTTTGGGGCGGAGCTCTCCTCCGGAGCAAATCTATCTGCAGCCGAAGGGGAGGCAGGCGCTGAAGCCCTGATCGATACCGCTGACGCATCCGGGGCGGCGGAGCTCTCATACGATGCAGCATCGGGTTCGCAGGAGCTTTCTTCCGAAACAAGTCTTTCCGCAGACAAAACAGAGGCAGGAGCCGCGGATCTGACCGGAGACACTGCCGTATCCGGCGCGGAGCTTTCCTCCGAAACAAGTCTTTCCGCAGACAAAACAGAGGCAGGCGCTGAAGTCCGGAACGATACCTCTGATGCCGCCGGGACGGCGGGTTCCGGAGCCCTGTCCGGCGATGCAGACAGCTCATCCGATAGCATCCCCGCCACGTCAGAGCCGGAAGCGGATGCGGTGTCTTCCGAGGCATCAGACACTGCAGACGAGGAGATCCTTTCGGAGGCAGTCCCTGAAGGGGAAGACGCGGATCAGTCCGGGAGCGCAGCTGCAGTTTCCGCCCGGGAAGCTGCGGGAGCCTCATCATCCGAAAAACGCTATATCGACATCTCCTCCGTGGTCTATCAGGCAGGTTCCTTTCCCACAAAGGAGGATCTGGAAACCTTCGGCATCGGAGAAAACGGCTATGTCTATTCTGAGGAGGATCCCTTTACAAAGGCCCTGCTTGCCTCGGCAGATGCGTATGTCTCGGGAGACGAGCTGGAACTGGATATCACTGAATTTGCCCTGACCCCCATGGAAGCCGCAGGCAGATGTGCCCTGGTGATCAACCACAATCCCGGCCTCTATTTCCTGGCCCCCTCAGTGGGCTATATCCTTTGCGAAGCGGATGGGGAATCCGGCAAAGAGTCCGTTTCCCTCCTGTATCCCGTGGTGGAGGAGGAATATAGGATCTCTTCTGCTCTCCGCTCCTACAACGCCTTTTCCAGGGAATCCGCGGACAGCTCTTCGGAATACAAAGCTGCCCTGGACAAGGTGGCGTCATTAGTGAAAAACTCCTGGAGCGACACGGAAAAGGTCCTCTATATCCATGACTATCTTGTCACCCATATCGATTACACCAGCTATGAGGAGGCCGGCTATAGCCGCAGCGTATATCAGGCCTACGGCGCTTTGGTGAACGGAAAAGCAGTGTGTCAGGGCTACGCTCTGGCCTTTGACGATATCATGGGAAAGCTGGGGATCCCCTGCTACATGGTTTCCAGCAATCAGATGAACCACGCCTGGAACATGGTGCAGTTAAACGGGAAATACTATCACATGGACTGCACCTGGGACGATCCCACCTGGAGTAACGGACAGATCTATCCTGTCTATTGTAATCATGAGAATTTCCTCAGGAGCCGTTCCGGCATCATCTCCACCGGCCATGAAGCTACAGACTGGCTTTTGGACAGCGAATCCAACGCCTACACCATCGCCACGGATTCTGCCTTCGATTCCGCTCCCTTCCAGGAATGTACGGTCGCCCTTGCCCCTGCCGGCTCAAAATGGGGTTATCTGAAAAACAAAAAGAGCCTGTATTCCTATGATTTTTCCAGCGGGAGCTCTGCCCTGGTGGCGCAGATCAACGATACCTGGTATGTATACAATTCCAGCAGCTACTACATGAATTCATACGCAGGGCTGACTTCCATTGAGTACAATGGAAAAGCGTACTATGTCCTCTCCGGTCCTACTGTCCTGTACGTTTATGACCCTGACACCGGATCCATCGCCAATCAAAGCGGCTATTCCATCGGCCAGGACGCTGCCAGTGGCTCCATCTATGATTTCATCTATAACGACGGCAGTAATGTGTATTACGAACTCTATCAGTCCCCCATGTATGATTATGTCAAAACAGGCTCTGTGTCCTACAGTATGCTGATGACCGGTAAGGAAACCGTTTATTACACGGTTTCCGCCTCTGTAAACGACTCTTCCATGGGGAGCATCTCCCCCGCGGGAGATACGAAGCTTATGGAAGGGGGCTCTCTCACCCTGACGGCCAGTCCGAAATCCGGTTATTCCCTGAAGCAGTATATTGTGAACGGAAACCCGGTCCAGGCCGACTCCCTGACCTACACCATCAAGGAGATCACTTCCAACCAGACCGTTCAGGCAGTGTTTGAAAAGATCGGCAGCACGAAGATCACCTCCATTACCGCAGACACCTCTTCTCTTGGGCCTGTCTATCTTGGGGAAACCGAGTATCTGAACCTGGCTCCCCTTTTGACCATTCTGCCCGAGGATGCCTCCTACAAGGTGTTAAAATGGACCAGCTCCAATGCAGGTATTGCAGCGGTCAACGGAGACGGGACCGTGATCCCCGTTGGCAACGGCAATGCGGTGATCAAGGCTTTGGCTCAGGACGGCAGCGGTAAATCCGTCAGTATTCCGCTGGAAGTCAGGACCAGGGCAAACAGCCTGGAATTCGGAAAGCTTTATCCGAACAATATCTTTGACGTGTATTCCGGCAGAACGATCTCGATGCGCCCCGGTGCTTCCATCAAGTTTGATGTCCTGGTCGTACCAAGCAGTGCCAGCGATCAGACCGTTTTCTGGACCTCCTCCAACCCCGCCGTGGCAAGCATTGACGCAAACGGCAAGCTGACCGTCCTCTCCCCGGGCACATCTACCGTCACGGCCACCTGTGAGGAAACCACAAAAACCGGAGAAGTGATCTCCGCAAGCATGGTGGTGAACTCCTCTGCCGGGGAGATCACAAAGATCCTGCTGGATCAGACCAATGCTGTCATTGCGGACAAGGGCACAAATGATCGCATCACCATAAGCGCCACTGCCTTAAGCAGCGTCATCGGGACAGCGAAGGCACCGGACTTAAGCTGGACCATTGTCCAAAACGGCTCCCATTTTGCCTTCCTGGAAAACGAACAGCTGGTCAGTACTGTTTCCGGAAGCAGCGCCACCATTGTTTCCACCGGTGCCTTAAACGCTGCCGATCAAAAGAAAACCTTTTCCGCCACCATCCGTGCCACAGCCCGGGATGGCAGCAATGTGAGCGCCACCTGCAAGGTCAACATGAAAAATACCATCGGCAGCGCGGTCCTTTCCTGCAGGGATATCATCACTGCGGGCAGCACCCTCCAGGTGTCGAAGACCTTTACCCCTTCCAATAATCTCTATTGCAATACCCTCTCCTACTCCTGCGAGAATTATGGTGAAGGCATCAATGAAGCAAGGGCCGTGATCGATCCAGCCACAGGGAAGCTTACGGCATATCATCCGGGACAGGTAGTGGTGAAGGCATCCCTTTCGGACGGAGGAGGCGGAAGCGTGACGGCAAAGACCATCACTATCGTATCCCCGGCAAAAAATGTGAAGCTTGCCTCCTTCAGCATGGAAAAGG
>CAMNLO010000031.1 GCA_946543095.1 uncultured bacterium | reverse complement strand
GCACCATTGCGAAGCTTGCGGAGATCATCGGAAAGGAGACCGTGGCCGCGGAAGCCAAACGGCTCATGATCACCCATGTGAATTGTCCGGAGCGTGCCAACACCGTGCTGAAGGCCCTGCAGGAGAAGATGCGGTTCAGGGACGTGATCATTGTGGATTCCGGCGGCTGTGCAAGCCTTTATGCCGGCAACGGAGGAGTGGTGGTAACGATCTGAGCAGCAGCTCCAAAGAGCGGATCCGGCGGAGCTGTTTACATCACTCAAACAACAGGCACCGTCAGTTCTTCGAAGATCTTCCTGTGCGTGGTTTACATAACATTCATCTGAGCCCGGCCGGCATGAGTTTACATCACCTTTATCGCCACAGGCAGCTTATAGATCACGATCAGTGTCACTGCAAGCTGAAGCACCAGGATCAGGGGCATTCCCACCACGAAATACCAGTGCTTTGTTTTATGGCGGAACAGATACATACCGATCAGCGAACCGATGCTGCCTCCTAAGAGGGCAGTGGTAAAAAGGGTGGCTTCCGAGATCCGGAAGCCCCCTTTTTTTGCCTGATATTTATCGAAGCCCATAAAGAACAGGCCCAGGATATTCATCACTGCCAGATAGCCGAAGATCCAGAGATACACGTGAAACCCCGGAGTGTTTACTGCTTCGGCCATTTCAGCGCACGTACCTTGGAGGAGAGGCCGAAGAGATTGATGAAGCCTTCGGCGTCGTGGTGGTCATAGAGATCGCCGGTGGTGAAGGAGGCGATATCCTCATCATACAGGGAATAGGGAGAGGTGGTGCCCTCCTTGATGATATTGCCCTTGTAAAGTCTTAATTTCACTTCCCCGGTCACATATTTCTGGGTGGTGTCCACGAAGCTCTGGATGGCCTCCCTTAAGGGGGTGAACCACTTGCCTTCATAGACCACCTGGGCAAATTTCGCACCCAGATCCCGCTTCACGGCGTAGGTGTCTCTGTCCAGGATCAGCTCCTCCAGCTGCTCATGGGCGGCGTAGAGGATGGTGCCTCCGGGCGTCTCATAGATCCCTCTGGATTTCATGCCCACCACGCGGTTTTCCACGATGTCGATGATGCCGATGCCATGCCTGCCGCCGGCCTCGTTCAGCTTCCGGATAATGTCGGAGGCCTTCATCTTCTCACCGTTTAAGGCCACGGGATTGCCGGCTTCAAAGGTGAGGCTTAAGGATAAGCCTTCCTCGGGAGCCTTTTCCGGAGGTACGGAGAGCACCAGGAGATGCTCATAATTGGGAGCCTTGGAGGGATCCTCCAGCTCCAGACCCTCATGGGAGATATGCCAGAGGTTTCTGTCACGGCTGTAGGAGGAGTCTGCCGAGAAGGGCAGATGGATGCCGTGGGCCTTGCAGTATTCGATCTCATCCTGACGGGAGCTCATGCCCCAGTTGTCGTTTCTCCAGGGGGCGATGATCTTCAGATCGGGGGCCAGAGCCTTGATGCCCAGCTCAAAGCGGATCTGGTCATTGCCCTTACCGGTGGCGCCGTGGCAGATGGCGGTGGCGTTTTCCTTTCTTGCGATCTCCACCAGGCGCTTCGCGATGACGGGACGCGCCATGGAGGTCCCCAGGAGATAACGGTTTTCATAGACGGCGCCGGCCCTGACGCAGGGCAGCACGAAATCGTCCACGAATTCATCCGTAATGTGTTCGATATAGAGCTTTGAGGCGCCGCTTGACAAAGCACGCTCCTCCAGTCCGTCCAGCTCCTCTCCCTGTCCGCAGTCCGCGCAGACGCAGATCACGTCGTAGTCATAATGCTCCTTCAGCCAGGGAATGATGGCAGTGGTGTCCAGTCCGCCGGAATAGGCGAGGATGACTTTTTCCTTCATAAATGATTCTCCTCTTCTCAGTTTCTGAAAGGTAACGATCCGGAACCCTGTTCACGAAGCAAAACCGCCGTAAATCCAATGTCAGGCGCGAACGGTTCTGGATTGTTTGACCCCGTCATCATGAAAATGGCTCTGAACAGTTACGTAGATAGACTTCAAGACCTAGTATATGATACGCTCCCTCAGAGGAAAATGCAAAAAAGAAATGGAAAAAATATAAACTTGTGATTTTTATCCTGAAAAGGTAGAATAGGAATGCTATGGACTCATATTTCAAAGGATCGGAGAGGAACCTATGATCAAAGCAGGGGTGATCGGGGCAACAGGCTATGCCGGCGCCGAGATCGTGAGACTGTTGATAAACCGCCCGGATGTGGAGCTGATCCATTTCGGTTCCAGAAGCTATGCGGGAAAGGAATACACTTCGGAATACGGCAATTTCAGGAGCTTCGCGGACGTGATCTGCGGAGGGGATGACCTGGAGGAGCTGTCGAAGGAGGCGGATGTGATCTTCACTGCCACTCCCCAGGGCTATCTGGCGGGGGCTCTGACAAAGGAAATGCTCTCCCGCTGCCGTTTCGTGGATCTCTCCGCGGATTTCAGACTGAAGGATCCGAAGGTCTATGAAGCCTGGTACGGCCTGAAAGCCGCTTCCCCGGAGCTTTTAGAGGAGGCGGTGTACGGTCTGTGCGAGCTCCACAGGGAGGAGATCAAAGGGAAACGGCTTATTGCCAATCCCGGCTGCTATACCACCTGCTCCATCCTCACCATCCATCCTCTGGTGAAGGCCGGGCTCATTGATCCCGCATCCATTATCATTGACGCGAAATCCGGGACCTCGGGAGCCGGCAGGAGCGCCAAGGTGGGCAGCCTTTTCTGTGAGGTGAACGAAAACGTGAAAGCCTACGGGGTGGCAAAGCACCGCCATACTCCGGAGATCGAGCAGGAGCTTTCCCTTGCAGCAGGGAAGGAGCTTACCTTAAATTTTACGCCCCATCTGATCCCCATGCAGAGAGGAATCCTGGTGACGGCCTACGCAGACCTGATAAAGAAAAACGGAGCCCTTCCCGCAAGGGAAGAGGTGGAGGCAGTCTATCAGGATGCCTACGGAAAAGAGTCCTTTATCCGGCTTCTGCCTCCGGGGATCTGCCCCGAGACCCGTTTTACCGAGGGCAGTAATTTCACGGATATCGGCTTTGTCATCGATGAGAGGACAGGACGGATCATCATGATGGGAGCTTTGGACAATCTGGTGAAGGGGGCTGCGGGACAGGCAGTCCAGAATATGAATCTGATCTTTGGACTGGAGGAGACGGCAGGCCTTATGCAGCCGCCGATGTTCCCATGAAATACAGCCTGCGCAGCATGACAATAGAAGACTACCCGAAGGTGAAGGAGCTCTGGTGCTCCATCAAGGGCTTCGGGATCCGCTCCATCGATGATTCCGAGGAAGGAATACAGATGTTTTTAAACCGGAATCCCGGGTTTTCCGTGGTGGCGGAAAGCGAAGAGGGAGAGCTTGTAGGGGCCATCCTCTGCGGCCACGACGGCAGGAGAGGCTGCCTGTATCACGTCTGTGTGCGGACGGAATACCGGAGGCAGGGCATCGGCAAAGCCATGGTGGTGTTTTGCATGGAGGCTTTGCGGAAGGAGAGGATCAACAAGGTGAGCCTCATTGCCTTCACAAAGAATGATGTGGGAAATGCCTTCTGGAAGGAGATCGGCTGGACGAAGCGGGAAGACCTGAATTATTACGATTTTGCGTTGAACGAGAAAAACATAACAGCATTTATTCAATAAAGGAAAAGGACATGAAAATAATATCAGGTGGTATCACAGCTCCCATGGGCTTTCAGGCGGCTTCCGCCGAGGCCCGGATCAAGTACGAAGGCCGGAAGGATATGGCCATGATCATGAGCACCGCTCCCTGCAGGGCAGCGGGGGTCTACACTACAAATAAGGTGAAGGCAGCCCCGGTGCTCTGGGACAAGGAGATCACGGACAATTCCCCCAATGTGAAGGCGGTGGTGATCAATTCCGGGATCGCCAATGCCTGCACGGGGCAGGAGGGAATGGAAATCTGCAGAGACATCGCCGAGGCAGCGGGAAGCGCCCTTCATGCCATGCCCTCGGAAATCCTGGTGTGCTCCACCGGAGTCATCGGCATGCAGATCCCCTTGGAGCGCATGAAGGCCGGCATCGGGGCTTTGGTGCCTGCCCTCTCTGACAGTGAGGAGGCGGGGCTTCAGGCGGCGAGAGCCATCATGACCACGGACACAAAGCCGAAGCAGATCGCTGTGGAGCTTTCGCTTTCCGGCAGGAAGGTGACCATCGGGGCCATGTGCAAGGGCTCCGGCATGATCGCCCCCAACATGTGCACCATGCTGGCCTTTGTCACCACGGACGCTGCCATGGAGAAGTCCCTTTTGCAGAAGGCCTTAAAGGATGTGGTGGAGGACACCTTCAATATGGTCTCCGTGGACGGGGACACCTCCACCAATGACACTTTGCTGCTTTTGGCCAACGGAGAGGCGGAAAACCCGGAGATCACAGAGGAAAACGAAGAATATCATGCGTTTTGTAACGCGCTGTATTATATTTGCGAGCAGCTGGCAAGGCAGATCGCGGCGGACGGAGAGGGAGCCACAAAGCTTCTCACCGTAAAGGTGAAGAACGCGGCATCCAAAGAGGCGGCCAAAACCATGGCCCGTTCCATTGCCCGCTCCAGTCTTGTGAAGGCAGCCATGTACGGATCGGACGCCAACTGGGGCCGGATCCTCTGCGCCATGGGCTATGCGGGAGTTCCCTTTGATCCGGAGAAGGCTGAGGTGGGGATCGAGAGCGAGGCCGGCAGTCTTCTTCTTTATAACGGAGCACCTGTTCCCGATATCGATGAGGACTATGCCACAAAGATCCTGAAGGCGGAGGAGGTCATCGTAAACGCGGACTGCCATGACGGAGAAGCCGGGGCCACGGCCTGGGGCTGTGATCTTACTTATGACTACGTAAAGATCAACGCAGACTACAGATCTTAAGGAAAAGGAAAAAATAACAATGCATATGGAAATGAAATCCGCCCTGTCAAAGGCGGAGACCCTGATCGAAGCCCTTCCCTACATCCAGCAGTTCAACCGCAAGGTCATTGTGGTGAAATACGGCGGATCCGCCATGAGTAATGAGGATTTGCAGAGGGATGTGATCAAGGACGTGACACTGTTGAAGCTGGTGGGCTTTAAGCCGGTGCTGGTCCACGGCGGCGGCAAGGAGATCAGCGCCATGCTGAAGCGCCTGGGGAAAGAGTCTTCCTTTGTGGGAGGTCTTCGGGTCACGGATGAGGAAACCATGGACGTGGCGGAAATGGTGCTTGGCAGGATCGGCAAGCGTCTGGTCACCATGGTGGAATCCCTGGGGGTCAAGGCTGTGGGCATCTCCGGCAAGGACGGAAATCTCTTCCATGTGAAAAAGCGGGTCCTGGAGGAGGGAGACATCGGTTATGTGGGAGAGATCGACCAGGTGAACCCCAAGGTGCTCTACGATCTTCTGGAGAAGGATTATCTGCCCATTGTGGCCCCCATCGGACTGGGGGATGATTTCCATTCCTACAATATCAACGCCGATGACGCCGCCTGTGCCGTGGCGAAGGCCATGCAGGCCGAGAAGCTGGCGTTTTTAACGGACATCGAGGGGCTCTACAGGGACGTGAAGGATCCCTCCACCTTCCTTTCCAAGGTGACGGTGAAGGAAGCGGAGGAGCTGGTGGCCTCCGGCATGATCGGCGGCGGCATGCTGCCGAAGCTGACCAACTGCACCCAGGCCATGCGGGGAGGGGTGAACAGGGTTCATATCCTGGACGGAAGAGTGCCCCACAGTCTGCTTCTGGAAATCTTTACCAAAGAAGGCGCGGGGACCATGATCCTCAGAGATGAAGTATGAAAGAAGGATGAATATGCAGAATACGATAGACCGGGCGGAGAAGGTCCTTCTCCATACTTATAATCGCTATCCCATCGTGCTGGATCATGGAGACGGCATGTATCTCTATGATACAGAGGGAAAGAAATATCTGGATTTCGCCTCCGGCATCGGGGTCTTTGCCCTGGGCTACGGGAATCACGAATATGAAGAGGCCCTGAAGGCCCAGCTGGAAAAGCTCCTCCATACCTCCAACTACTACTACAGCGAGCCCGGCACAAAGGCGGCGGAGGTGTTGACAAAAGCCTCTGGTATGGACAGGGTTTTCTTTACCAACTCCGGCGCGGAGGCCATTGAAGGGGCCCTGAAGTCTGCCAGGAAATACGCCTATACCCGGGACGGTCATGCAGATCACGAGATCATTGCCATGGAGCATTCCTTCCACGGCAGGACCATGGGAGCCGTCAGTGTTACCGGGAAAAAGGAATACAGGGAACCCTTCGAGCCACTGATCGGAAACATAAAGTTTACCGACATAGGAGACTTTGAAGCTCTGCAGGCTGCGGTAACGGAGAAGACCTGCGCCATTATCCTGGAGCCGGTACAGGGAGAGGGAGGGATCCATCCCCAGAGAAAGGAATATCTGGAGCAGGTCCGGAGACTCTGCGACGAAAAGGACATCCTGCTGATCTTTGACGAGATCCAGTGCGGCATGGGGCGCAGCGGCAGGCTGTATGCCTTCCAGCACTTCGGCGTGCAGCCGGATATCCTGACCACCGCCAAGGCTCTGGGCTGCGGCGTCCCGGTGGGGGCCTTCCTGATGACGGAGCGGGTGGCGAAAATGTCCCTGACCGCCGGCGACCACGGCAGCACCTACGGCGGAAATCCCTTTGTGTGCGCCGCCATCTGTGAGGTCTTCAGGCAGTTTGAGGAAAGAGAGATCCTTTCCCATGTGCGGGAGCTGACTCCGTATCTGGAGGAAACCCTGGATGCTCTGGTGGCGGAATTCCCGGTATTGAAGGAAAGACGGGGCCTGGGCTTCATGCAGGGGATCGAGAGCGGTGAGCCTGTGGGAGAGATCATAAAGCACTGCCAGAAAAACGGCCTGATCCTCATCAACGCCGGGGCGAACGTGCTGCGTTTCCTGCCGCCCCTTGTGGCGAAGAAGGAGCATATTGACGAAATGGCAAAGATCCTCCGGACAGCTCTGAAAGAGGTTTGGAATGGCTGATCGCCGGTCCGGCAGGCTGTTGTCCTTTCTTTGCGCTGCGGCGCTTTTGATCGTCTCACTGTCGGGCTGCGGGGCAAAGGGCCCTCAGCCGGCGGATGGAGAGGAAGGCCCTCAGGAGACCATCAGCCGTCCACAGCTGAATTTGTGGTATACGGATGAGGCGCTGACAGAGTATCTGGAGGCGGCAGCCTTCTCCTATACCGAGGTGGACGACGAAATCCGGATCCAGCCGGTGCTGGTTTCCGGAACGGAATTCATCAATGCCCTTTATAACTCTTCCCTTGAGGAAGAGAATATTCCGGATTTGTATCTCATCAGCAATGATTTCCTGGAAAAAGCCTATCTGGCAGGTCTGGCGGAGCCTCTGCCCCTGCCGGAGATCCCTGAGGAGGATCTGCCTGTCAGCAGCTTCGCCGAGCCCATCCCCCCGAAAAGCTTTGTGAATGAGGAGGCCTTCCCTGTGGCGGCGGTGAACGCAGTCACCTATAACGGCAGGCAGATGGGCTATCCCTTCTATTTTCAGACCAGTGCTTTTCTCTATAACAAGACTTATTTAACTGAAACCGGAGAGTCTAAGCCCCCGAAGACCATCCGTGCCATTGAGGATTTCGCCAATGAACATGATGCGCCGGAGGGGCTGGAGAGCTTTTTCTCCTGGGATGTGACGGATATCTTCTATAACTACTTCTTTGTGGGAGGCGTCATTGACCTTGGAGGAGAGTGCGGGGATGATCCGGAGAGGATCCTTTTAGACAACCCGGCGGCCGTGCAGGCATTGACCCTCTATCAGGGGCTGAACCAGTTCTTCTCCATCGATTCCTCCGAGGTCTCCTATGACAAGGTGCTGCAGGAGTTCAAGGAGGGAAAGCTGATGTTCACCGTGGCCACCACAGGCGCTGTGGAAGCCCTTGCCAAAGCAAAGGAACAGGGGGAGATGCCCTATGACTACGCTTTTTCCGTCCTCCCGGATATCGACGAGGGCCTGCCCTCCAGGTCTTTGTCCGTAACGGAGGCGCTCTGCGTCAATGGCTTTGGCGAACGGAAGGAGAAGGCCCATCAGTTTGCCGAATATCTCACCACAGTCTATGCGGACGGGCTCTATGCCAGGACCGGCAAGGTCCCGGCCTGCAGGGCCGCTGCTGCAAAGCTTCCGGAGCTGGGGGCCTTTCTGGAAGAGTATGAGAACTCCACCCCGATCCCGAAAATGATCGAGACCGGTGCGCTTTGGGTCAAGCTGGAGATCGCCTTTACCAGGATCTGGGAAGGGGGCAGCGTGGAGGATGAGATCAAACAGCTGCAGGGGGCAATGTAGACACAAAAAAAGCCCCTGAACGCAAAGATTCCGGACCGTTTTCAGCCCGGACTCTCTGCCTTATCCGATGTTGTTCAGAAGCTCTTCCTGGATTCCCTTTTCTTTTCTAAATGGTAATACGGAGCCGGTTTCACAAAAAAGGGGGTCATCTCAGAAAAATATTCGGCGATTTTTTTACGGCCTCCTCTTTTTTCACCCCTCTTTCCCTGTTCTCCCCTGCGTATAACCTAATGAAAGGCAGGAATGTCTTCTATACGCCCCCCGGCTTTTATGATACAATGGCTTTGCTGATGCATAGCAGCAATAAGGGGTACTGATGGAAGACGAACGGGAACGGGAAAACCGGGAGGCAATGGACGCCGCCGGGGACCCGGTTAAAAAAGAACAGTTTCTGCAAAAAGAGCAGCAGCATATACTGAGACTGACCAGAAGGATCCTGGGGAAGAACGTTTCCATGAGCGATGATGAATGGTCCATCGCATTAATGGCTGTCAATGAAGCCCTGGGGCGTTATTCCCTGGAAAAAGGGAACTTCTGGAATTATGCAGCGGTTGTTATTCAAAGCAGGACCTACGATTACTACCGGAGTGCATCCAAAGCTTCGGGAGAGCTGTTAGTGAGGCCCGACGCCTTCAGCGGAAGCTCCGATGAGGAATCGGAGGACCAGGGGCTGGCCCAGGAGATCGCCCAGAAAACGGCAGTGGTGGTGGACCGGGGGCTGGCGGACGAGATCGAAGCCCTTTCGGAAGAACTGGGAGGCTTTGAGATCGATTTCTTCAGTCTGGCGGAATACGCGCCGAAATCGGAGAAGACGAAGAAGAGCTGCAGGGATGTGCTGAAGGCCTTTTTCCAGCCGCCTCCGCTGACGGAGGAGCTGAAGCGCACCGGGAATTTTCCCGTAAAGCAGCTGCTCTCCAGGTTATGGGTCTCCAGAAAACTGCTGGACAGACATAGAAAGTATCTGATCGCGGCGGCAGTGATCCTGGCCGGGGATTATCCCGGACTCAGCGAATATCTTCCTTATACGGGAAGGGATTAGGATCCCGGAAGTGTTTTACAGTCGGAATGCCGGGAAGGCATGAAGGTTAAGGTTATATTATATGCAGGCAGTTGTTTTAGCGGTCAAGGATAAAAAAGCATCCGTTCTTGAAAAAGGCGGGGGCATGAGGATCATCGAAGATCAGGGCTATGTGCCCGGTCAGATCCTGGAGCTTCCCGAGACCGCGGAATTTGTGAAAACAGAAAAAAAGCCCCCTCAGAAGGCAAAGACCCTCAGGCCTTCCTGGAATATGGCAAGGCAGGCCGCGGCGGTCCTGGTGGTGCTTCTGGGAACAGGGATCGTGGCAGCCAACGGGGCTCCGGTCTCCGTCATGACCATGGATGTGAATCCTTCCTTAAAGTACACCGTGAATCCCTTTGACAGGGTCATCGGCCTGGATGCTTATAACGGGGACGGTGAGGAGCTGATGGAAGGCCTTCTGGAAAATGTCAGGGGCAAGAAGATCGATGTGGCCCTGGATCTGACGCTGGACGCCCTGAGAGAGGCAGCCTATCTGGAAGGAGAGGACACCACGCTGATCATTACGGTGTCCAGTCAGTTCGCCGGGAATGCCGACAGGATCAAGAGCCGGGTCTTAAGCCGGGCGGAGAGCTGGAACGAACACCAGGATGTCTCCAGCAGCATCAGCATGGATGTGGTGGAAGTGGAGCAGGGTGTGATGGCGGACGCCGCCGCAAAGGGAGTCAGCCCCGGCAAGCTCTATATCACCAGACAGCTGAATGCGGCGATCTCCGAGGATGAGGAGTTTGACGAGGAAGAGTGGCTGAACAAGTCCGTGGCGGACATTGAGGCAGCCACCAAAGCCGGGACCACAAAGAAGGCTCCGGAGCAGGATACAGCAGTAACACCTGATATTATAGATGCGGCGCCCGCAGTGATCGAGTCGACGCAGAAGGCTCCCGTGGTGCAGACTCCGGAAACTCCGGTGGTGCAGCCTGTGGCTGAGACACCGGTTCAGGAAAGTACCTCCGAGTCCGGTTCCTCCGGCACATCGGGAAGCGAGAGCAAGCAAAGCACTAAGAAGCAGCCGAAGGTTTCATCGGAAGCGGC
>CAMNLO010000030.1 GCA_946543095.1 uncultured bacterium | reverse complement strand
CTGTCCCCTGAAGGAGCGGAGGAATTCGGGATGGTCAGCTCTTCATAGGCCAGCTCCACCGACTCGATCGCCACATCACTTTGCTTGGCATCCAGATCCGGGCCGTTATACTTGCAGACCCAGGCAGAGCTGAGGACCCACTTGATCGCGCCGTCTGTTACTGCATCCGGCACCGGAAGGGACCCGCTGGGGGCTCCGGGACGGATATCCAGCAGCTCGATGGTCACATCATGTCTCGGGGTCTTCGACCTCATCTCGCTGACGCAATCCAGGACCCACTTCTTAAAGCCGCTGTCATGAGTGTAGCCCATACGCAGCGTCACATTGCCATGCTTCACCAGTCCGGGGATCTTCACCGTGGACAGGGAATTGGCGTTGCCCTGACGGAATTCGATGACTTCCACCGTAGCATCGATACCTGTCACCTGACTGAAGGCTGCCGTGCCATTATCAATGTCGGCCACCTTGATCAGGAAATTCATCTTGGTGACAGGATATTCCAGGCCTTTATTGACGTTTTGATACGGATCTGCAGGTGTCGCCATACTTTACAGCTCCTTTCCTCTAGTTCGGGATCGTCAGCTCTTCGTACGCGATCTCCACAGCTTCAATAGCCACGTCGCTGGTCTTGGCATCCAGTTCGGGTGCGGTGTACTTGCACACCCAGGCGTTGCTTAAGATCCAGACTCTTGCGCCTGCGCCCGTGCCGGCCTGGGTCTGGATGGTCCCTGTAGGGGAGCCGTTCCGGATATCCACCAGCTCGATGCTCAGGTTGTGCCTGGGCAGCTTGCCTCTGGTATCGGACACGCAGTCCATCAGCCACTTCTTGAAGCCGCTGTCCAGCGTATAGCCGAAGCGCAGAGTCACGTTGCCGTGCTTGACCAGGCCCGGGATCTTGACGGGGGCCATGGAGTTTGCGTTGCCCTGGCGGAAGTCAATGACATCCACCGTTGCATCCAGACCCGTCACCTGGCTGAATGCCGCCGTCGCGTCGGTAAGGTCCGTGACGCTGACGATGAAATTCATTTTGGTTAAGGGATATTCCAACCCTCTGTCTTCATTTTGAAATGGATAGGTCGCCATGTAATATTACTCCTCTCTTTTTTATTCCTCCTGGCGTATCTGGCGAAATCACGATCTGTGCCGGTGCGGCACAAATGCGTGTTCAGCTTTCAGCGATCATGCTGATCAAGCCTCTCCGCCACCGCCTTCGCCGCCGGCTTCGGAGGTATGCTGCGTGACTCTGAAGATCACGAACTCGGCAGGTCTGGAAGGAGCGATACCGATGTTGCAGATCAGACGTCCGTTCATGATGTCGTCCTGCGTCATCGTGGTGGTACCGATCTCCACGAAATAAGCTTCGCCCGGTGATCCGCCTGCCAGCATGCCCTGATTCCAGAGGCTGTTCAGGAAGGAGCTGATGGTCAGCTGTACCCTGTTCCAAAGTGTAGCATCGTTGGGCTCGAAAACCACCCAGTTGGTGTTCGCCCGGATGCTCTCCTCCACGAAGATGAAGAGACGGCGGACGTTGACATACTTGAACGCGCTGTTGGAGCTGGCTGTTCTGGCGCCCCAGACACGGATGCCCTGGCCGGGAAGCGCACGGATCAGGTTGATGCCCTCAGGGTTTAAGATGTCCTGCTCACCCTTGGTGTAGTTCACCTCAAGGCCTGTGCAGAAGACCACCTCGTTGGCGGGAGCCTTGTGTACGCCTCTGGCGATATCGGTCCTGGAGTAGATGCCCATGACTGCGCCCGAAGGAGGGATGAAGCCCGGCTTGTTGGCGCTTCTGTCAAAGACCTGGATCCAGGGATGATACATTGCGCAATAGGTGGAATCCACCATGCTGCGATAACGGATCAGATCTTCCGTCTTGTACTGATCCTCGGGCATATCCAGAACCGCGAAACGGCTCTTGGTGTTCTCGCAGTGTCCCACCAGGGCCACCACCACCTCGGGGATCGTGACACCGGGAATGGCGATCATGCTGATGATGCCGTTCTCCAGGAAGGACTGGATGCCGGTCCTCTTGCCGGGGCCATCGTCCACGCCGATGAAGGTCCCTGCGGTGACCTTGCTCATGCTGCCATCGGAGCCTCCCTCAAGGGAGATCATGCCGCTTTCCACGTCCTCTGCAAGGAGCTGGGAAACGGGGTTGGAGATATCGGGATCCTTTACCACTTCCAGCTTGATCAGCTCGCTCTTTGCAAGCCTTGCGCCGATGAAGTTGCTGGCGGTGCGGTTTAAGGAAAGATCTCCGTAGCTTTCCACGTCGTCGTTGAAACGGACGATCATGTCAAAGTTCACAAGGAACAGGACCTTGGAAGGGACCACATCGGTGTCCACCGGATCCTCGTCGAACTCCTCTTCGAAGTTCACGGTCTCATCGTAGATCGTTGCAATGCGGTTGTACTGGCCTTCAAACAGGACCAGGTCGCCCTCTCTGAAGCCGTCCACACTCTTCGCCACATAGGTCTTGTCGCCGGATTTGGCGATCAGCTGCATCTTGCGCTTTGTGACGGTGTTGAAGGAGATCTGGATGCGGTTGCCCCACTTGCCGGGGTTTGCTGCCTCAAGGGAGAGGATGCCCACATCCATGCCTGCGGTCTTCGCGTCCTCGGGCACCACACGGGTCACATAGCAGCGGGTTCCGCCATTGGCGAAGAACTGCTCCACGCTGTGGGCTAAGAACCTGTACTCCCCATGGGTGTACTCGGATAAGAAGCCGCCGAACTGTCTGGTAAAGCTCTTAATATTGGTGACCAGGGAAGGAGCCCCGATGACCGGGCCCTTCTCGGCAAAGCCGATGAAGCCTGCAGTGCTGGTCCCTACGCCTTCGATGCTTCGGGGAGAATTATCATACTCTTCCACGTATACACCGGGTGAAAGATATTCAGCCATGCTTTTGTTTTCCTCCTTTTTTCGTTGGTTGTGTTAACCGACCATAACTTTTGCCTGTCCCGGCATCATGATCGAAATCTTTCCGCCGTACATGCACATGACGGAGCAATCGCCAGTGAGACAAGGTTTTCCGCCGACCATGACCTTTCCCTGTGTGGGGATCCAGGACTGTGTCTGCGGTACGCAGGGCTGCGGGGTAAGAACACCCAGCGCCGCTGCAGTCGCTGCAGCCACCTGCGGATTGGTAAGTGTGGTACACATCCCGAAGCTGGGAATATTGACCATCGCTCCCGCATCCTGTATCGTCCCGGCAGGCTTGCCGTCGACAAGAACCTGCGAGTTGCTCGTGACATTTAACGGTACGGGGACCGGTGCCGCCGCAAAGGGGCATGTCATTGTTGCTCCCGTGACCGCCGCTTGACCCATTCACCTCCTCCTTTCTCTCCTGGCTTGCCGCTATGAAAGCTCCGGGGAATCCCCTACGACTCTTCCTGCGGCGTTTCTCCTTCCGGCTGCGGTTCTTCCTCTTTCTTTCGGGCCGCCTTCTTTTTCGGTGCTTTTAAGACGACGCCCTCCAGATCGTGGAAATCCACCTCCTGGAACCCTGTTCCGCCTTTCGCCTCGATACGGACCAGATAACGCAGGTCCGTAGCGCTGTCCCTGACGCGCAGGATGAAGCTTCCATCCTTTTCCACCTTCCCGAAAACGACTCTCGAGATAGGGGAATTAAGCAGGTACTCCTCCTGCAGGGGTTCCCTGATCCGGACCGATACGGCAGAGATCACTTCCACCACCTCGAATTTCTCGTAGGCGGCTTCCGTTTCGTGCACTAACCCGTAGTACACACCTTCCATTCCGATCCTCCGGTTTGGCAAAAACAGCGTCATGATATTCTTCTTGTCGTCGAATTCGCTGATAGAGCAAACCGGCATTGATAAACTGACTGCCTCGATGGATGAAAGACCGGGGATCCTCCCCGCCAATGTGATGACCCTTCCGCCTCGATATGCGTTCTCTGACGGCATCAGGAACACATCGGTCTCCAGCATACCTTCCTCCGGAAATTCAATCTGTTTCTCCAGGGGATCATACCCGTCCACCTCGATCCGCATGAGAAAATCTTCTCTGCCGAGATTGATAAAGATATGATTGCCTCCGCCCTTGTTCATTGCTACGACAGGGCGGCCCCCCCTGCTGAAACGGACAGCATCGGTGGTCGGCGGGTTGCCGGTGGTGGTGTCGATCAGACGGACCACCAGATCGAGCGTGGTGCGGATAAGAGTTCCGTTCATTGGTCATCCTCTCCGGCAATATGCAGCCCAAATTCGGCCTCTTTGACCCTCGGAGGAGTCAGGACCAGCTCGCTGGACAGGAATACGGGCGCCGCCTTGTAGAAGAGGCTGATCTGGTAAGGCTTATTGATCGCGCTCCACACCCGGACTTTTTCCTCCAGACTTATCTTCGCCTGAGACAGTACGATCGGAGGCTCCTGAACATCCAGCCAGGACTGCAGCTCATTCGGATAGACCGACGCGTTATCATTAACGATCTGCGCCACTCTTCCGATGATCTTTTGTATATCGGGGGCCTTTAATCCCATCTGGGAACCCCCGTTGATGAAAACCATATAGTATAAGCTATACGGTTTCGGCGGCACGACTAACTTGACTCTTCCCCTGGGCATTGTCTGGGGGCGGGCCACATCATTCTCTTCCCGGATATCATACAGATAGAGTCCGAGGATATAGTCCACGTCCTGGGAGGCGGGAGAAGAGACCTCGATGTTGTTCGGTGAGGGGATGGGCTCAGGACACATCTTCTTCCTGAGGGTCCTCACGATGAAGGAACTCACATCCGAAATGATAGGATAATCTGCCATGGATAACTCCTTTTCTCCTTTTGCCTTCCTGCTTCCTACAGCCCTGCCTTGTCCAAGGCATCCAGGAACGCTTTCACTTTCCTGTTCATTTTGGGCGTCACCAGGACCGCCCAGTTGGAATCGGGAACGTATCTACAGCTGTTTCCCAAGATCTTCTCCGAATCCGTTTGACTAATATACGTATAACGGAAACCATTTTCCTTGCCTAATTTCTCAGAAATATAAGAATCTGCCTGCGCCACCGGTTTCTGGTCCAGCTGGACCCTGGATTCATCGTAGGCTCTCGCCCCTCTGTCCCCCACCACAAAGACGTAGCTCTGCGGTCCGTTGGTCTTCGCCATGGCTTCATCCGAGCCCCGTAAGGCATTCCGGAAGCCGGAATAGTCTCTGCACAGATCCACTGCCGCAAGGTTCACATAGCGGAAGGCGGTGTCATAAGCGTACTGCTTATAGATAAAGGTGCTTCCGGAATTCAGCAGATCGTCCAGAAGGCTCTTCGCGTAGGCCAGGGCGTCATTGCCGCTGTTTTTGCCGTCTCCTGAGCCGGTCCCTGTACCTGCTCCTGTGCCGGAACCGCTTCCGGTGCCGGAGCCCGATCCGGAGCCGCTCCCATCCCCGGAGGTTCCGGAGGCGCTCCCCTTATTATCGTAGAATTCGGAGAGGCCTGCAAGGACTGCCGCCTTTTCCGCGTCATCCAGATTGTCCAGGGAATCTCCGAAGGCATCCCGGATGGCCTTGTCGATGGCGTCCTTTCCATCCTCGGATACACCGCTTCCCTGACCGGACTGGTCGCCGGTTTTGCCGTCTTTCCCGGAGCCTGAGCCGGCGCCTGATCCGTCGCCTTTCTCCTTGCTGCCGTCTTTTCCGGTGCCGGAGCCAGTGCCTGCGCCGGTACCGCTCCCAGTCCCATCTGTCCCTTCTTCTTGACCGGACTGGTCGCCGCCGGTCCCATCGCCTGCTCCGCCGGCCCCTGTTTTGCCGTCCTTTCCGGCGCCTCCTTGACCGGACTGGTCACCTCCTGCGCCGCCGGATCCGCTTCCGAATCCCCCTGACCCGCCTGATCCACCGGAGCCGCCGCCCATCAGATCACTGGCCTTGCTGCTTTCCGCAGCATCCTTTGCCAGGTTGATAAACCGTTTCGGCGCGCCGTTCCTGCCCAGCATATCCTCGATCTCTTCGATATGTTTGGTGGCGCCGAGGCCCGCTAAGGCATCCAGATAACGGTCCACATTGTCCAGCTCCCCATCCGCGATATCTTCCTTCGCCTTATTGGCGATCTCCTCCGCGGATTCCTGAGGAGTGTCCTTTAAGAGGGAGGCCGCCGCCGCCGCTGCCTGGGCATCCCCCGAGTTCAGCGCTTCCGCGGCCTGGGCCAGGATATCCTCCACCTGCTCCTGGAGCTCACCGATCCGGTCCGCCAGATCATTGGCCTCGTCCAGATTATTGTTATCCAGAGCGTCCATACGCTCATTTTCCAGCTTTTCGATCTGACCCTTCAGATCATCCAGCTCATCATCCCCGGTCTCATCCCCCAGGACGGAATTCCTGAGCTGTCTCAGCCAGGCAATATGGGCGTCAATGACTTCTCCCGCTTTGGCGCTGAATTCATCGTTTTTCACAACGGATCTGCGGCTTTCCGCGTAGCCGATCTGGACATCGATGAAGCTGATGGCGGCCTCCTTCTCCAGACGGGACACCATATTGGTGATGAAGTTGTGGAGCTGTCCCACCACATTGTCCACAATGCCCTTCTGGTCGTCCAGTACGGTATTTAAGTACTTATCCTCCATACCCGCGCTTTTCGCGCTTCCGTATTCAGGGCTCACGCCGGCCCTCAGTCTTTCCGTCATGCGGCTGTTGGCGATGGTCATGAGCTCTGTCAGCTTATCCCGCTCCTCCCCGCGATGTACCACCGCTCCTTTTTCGATATTGTCAAGGATCACCAACTCGTGTAGATTGGACTCCAGACTCGGGACATTCCGCTGTCTTGCATAGGTAATGGCCCGCTCGGAGGTTTCATAGATCATGTGATTCAGGATCTGGTCCGGCGTATCCGTCAGGGACAGCTGCTCGTACTTCGCATAGCTTTCGTTGCACTTCTCCAGGGCATCGCTTAAGGCATCCACATAGGCGGAGTCCGGGGAGAAGGTCACGTCGTAATAATTATCGTTTAATTTCCCTTTGTCATCCCTGCCCCTGCGGCGCTGGTTATAGGTGATGCCGCTGTAGATCAGGTTCTGGGTGGTGGCGATGCGGGGGATATTGTCCGTAACACTGTCCGCAGGCGGAACAAACTGTTCCGGGGGCACCCCGAACTCAATCATAAACTGCACATTCAACAGGACATCGTATCGGCACTGATTCTTGATATTTTCCAGAGAGCCGTAGCGGTCGATCCATTCCTTATATCTGCCGGCCTGTCTGGCGTTCCTCGCATCCTCCTGGGAGGTGGGGGAATCCGTCCCTTCCACCGCCAGCCACTTGTAGGAGATCGCCCTGCGGCGGGCATCCGTGGCTTCCATCAGCCGCATGATCTGATCCGCATAATCTCTGTTGTTCTGGCCGGAATAAAAGTCGTAATAGGAATACAGGACGTCCAGATCCTGGTCGCACTGCTGGGTCTCCGAATTCTGCATGTTCTGTCTTAAGAACGGGAAAAGATTCGTCAGCGGCGTCCAGTTGTCCAGCCTTAAGGCGGCACAGGTGATACAGCGGTGCTGCTCCTGGATATAGTCAAAGGTGGGGCTGGAATAATCGTTGTTTATCCAGTCGCTGTACTGCTTCTCATACTGCTGGAACTGGGAATACACGGAATCCAGCTCCGGCAGATGCAGGATATCATAGGGATTCACGGTATTATAAGGATTGATGAACACATTGACATGGGCTCCGTTGGCCACGTCTTCCACATCCCGGATGCGTCCGTCGTCCAGGACCACATTGCTGATCCACAGGTTCATCATATCCGATTCCGGGATCTTCTCCCCGCGGAAGGAAATATCGCTTAAGCCCGAGGCGCCGCCGGCATCCCTCCACTCCCCAAGATTGGAATCCACCAGCTCCGAATAATAGTAGTAGCAGTTCTGTCCCGATTTTTCCATGCTGTCCAGCGCCAGATTGTACATGGCGTCGTTCAGCACCGAAAGATCGATGAGCCAGGTCCCGATCAGCACCATCCCCTTGTGGAAATAGTCCGGGTGGCCCTGCTTCACATCCGGATACAACAGGGCCTTGTTCTTACTCCACTGCTCGGATTTGGATACATAGGTTAAGGAAGAGTCAAAGGCACTGACCTGTGCCGCAAAGCACACCACCAGGACCATCACCAGGATCAGCGCCACCTGTCTGAAGTTTTTCATAAGATTGTGGTTACGCAATTCCCGCTGCCTCCTCTAAGGCATCCATGACCTTTTTCACCATTTTATCCATCCCCGTAGTGACCAGGACCGAATGGGTAGTTCCCTTGATGTATTCCGCATCGAATCCCAACAGGCGCATGGCGTCCGTTTCCGTCATGTAGGGGTATCTGGTGCTGCCGCTTGCATCCAGGTAATAATCCTTCTGCGCCACCACCTCTGAGGAAAGCACGTCCTTTTTGCCATCCGGCAGCGCCACCCTGGGGCTTCCCACCTGGAAAATGAAGCCGATATAGGCTTTGTCATTGATCTTTCCCAGGGAGTCGTCTTCGTCTTCATGCATATGACGGTATCCGGTGTAGCTTCTGGCATTGTCGATGGCACCGAAGCTTATATATTCATATACGGAATCGCCGGTATACTGTCCATATACCAGGACATTATTTTCTTCCATGATCCGGGAGAGCAGCTCCTTTGCGTAGTCCTTGCAGACACCGTCGTTATGCTGCTGTCCGAATCTGTGCAGCGCCACCACCACTGCGGCCTTAGCGTCCGCTCCCAATTCGCCGAAGCTCCTGCCTCCAAAGGCCTTAAGAATGGCATTATCGATATTGGACTTCGTCAGATTCGTCTTCTGATTATTGCCCTTGTTCGGAGCGACATAGTATTTCCCTTTGCCGACAGCGTTTCTGGCAGAACCGGTCTTGTCCTCCACTTTATCATCATACAGCGCATAGGGATCATCCTCCTCTTCATCGGCATCATTATCCTCGATGAGATCAAGGGCTTCCAGGATCTCCTCGTCCTCGCTGTCTTCATCCTCATGACTGCCGTCTGCATTCCCATCTGCCCCGGCGCCCGAGCCTGCACCTCCCGATCCGGAGCCTGAACCGGATCCGCTCCCTGTTCCTGAGCCGCTGCCTGAGCCTGCACCGCTGCCGGACCCGGATCCGCTTCCGCCTTCCGTGCCGCTGCCGGATCCGTTTTCGCTTCCGTCCGTTCCGCCATCGTCTGCTCCGGCGGCATCCTCATCCGACTCCTCATACCCCGTTTCATCCATGTCTGCAACATAATGGGCAACGGTGAGGTACATTTTCATATCTTCAATGAGCTCTTCCGGCGCCTGTGCTGCCACCGCCTCCCGCAAAAGCTCCATAATGCCGTCCGAGTCTCCATCGCCCGACAGGTAGAGTGCGACGATGTCCGCAAGGGAAAAATCCTTCTTGGAGATCAGGGATTTCCCCACTGCCGTCAGGTTTGCATTGATGGCGCCGATATCCTTGTCAAAGGGAAGCTGCCCGTCGTAGGCACCTGTATCGACAGCCGCCTTTTCCTCTTCTTCCTCTGTCCTGTTGAATTCCTTTAACTGCAGCTCGTAATCCCTGGCTTTTGCGAAATCCTCATCATCCACCGCTCTGTCATATTTCGCCTTCAGATCATTGTATTCCGCATCCCCGGGTTCCTCTCCCCCTGCCCGCTTCTTGATGTCCTCAAACAGAGACTTCAGCCATTCGATATGGGCAGCATGGGAAGCCCTGAGATATTTCGCTGTGAATTCATCCGCATTGGGATCACTTGCATTCTGATCCTGCAGGCCGTAATACAGATTCAGCTCCGCGCAGACATATTCCAGGGAATCCGTGACATCTCCGTCATTCTTCTGTATCTGCCTGTCCACCTTTGCCTGGATGAACTTCTCTATTTCCGCCCGGTACCGGTCCAGCTTTGCGCTTGCCGCAGCCATTTCCCTGTCATAGGTGTCCGCATCCACCGACTGCCTATCGCTGATGTCCGGAAGCGCGTAATCGTAACGATCGTGGGCCTTCGCGATCAGCTCATTGCAGACCGCAAGCTCCGGCTCCGCATCTTCGATCCGCCCATTATCGATGCAGGAGAGGCGGTACAGCCTGTCCACCGCATTCTGAATCTCCCCCTGAGGCCCCTTGTCTTCCGCTGCAGCCTCGATGACCTTCTGTGATGTCTCATAGACTTCCATGGACATAACGGTCTCGCCCGGAGTAAGGATCGATGCCTGACAGTCCTGATAGGTGGTGCGGCAGTTCCAGAGACTCTTTATGATGGCGTCGCTGTAGTCTTTCAGGGTATCAAATACTTCCGGATCCCCCCTGTAGCCCGATCCGTCCGCGATCATGCGGGAGATCTGGTTCAGCCGGGAATCATCTCCCTTCATGGAGAGAAACGAAAAGATCTCACTGCGTCTTACGGCATCCTCGGATGCGATCAGCTTTAAGATCTGATCGGCGTATTCCTTCTCATCCCTTGAGAGGTACGGCTGATAGTATTTTGTCTTCAGCACTTCGATGACATGATCCGCTTCTTCCGTGATCTCGTTCTCGCCCATGGAAGAGAAGGACTTCTCGTATTCCCCTTCCGCCTTGATCAGTCCCATTCTGGTGATGAACACATG
>CAMNLO010000029.1 GCA_946543095.1 uncultured bacterium | reverse complement strand
TCCGAACTCCTGAAGATGGCGCCTTCTCCCACCCCGAGGAGAACAAAGGATCAGGAGATCGATCCCCTGACCCATGACTTTTCCGCCTTTATCTTCAAGATCCAGGCCAATATGAACAAGGCCCACAGGGACAGGGTGGCCTATCTGCGCATTGCCTCCGGGGAATTCGATGCGGAGAAGGAGGTGCGGCATGTACAGAGCGGCAAGGTATTAAGACTCTCCCAACCCAGGAGTCTTATGGCGGACGATTCCAAGGCCTTAAAGACTGCATACGCGGGAGACATCCTGGGGATCTTCGATCCCGGCACCTATTCCATCGGAGACACCTTCTGTGCCCCGAAAGACAATTTCTCCTATGAAGGGATCCCCACCTTCGCCCCGGAGCATTTTGCCAGAGTCTCCCAGATCGACACCATGAAGCGCAAGCAGTTTGTGAAGGGAGTCACCCAGATCGCCGAGGAGGGCGCCATCCAGATCTTCCACGATCTGGGCAGCGGCCTGGAGGAGGTCATCGTGGGAGTAGTGGGTGTCCTGCAGTTTGACGTCTTAAAATACAGGCTGGAAAACGAATACAATGTGGAGATCAGACTGGAGATGCTGCCCTATGGCTACATCCGGTGGGTGGCGGATCCGGAGCATGTGGATATGAAGGCCTTAAGCGGGACCTCCGATATGAAGAAGGTGGAGGATATGAAGGGGAATCCTTTGCTTTTGTTTGTGAATGCCTGGTCCATCGGCATGACCCTGGACAGGAATCCCGGCCTTTCCCTGATGGAATTCAACAGAGATTAAATGGAAGCCCGCAGAGAAGGAAGAGGCATTTTTCTTTTTCCGGGAGTGATCCTTGGTATCGCTCTCTTTGCCTTCCTGTCCATAAACGCAGGGGATCCCGCCGCCATTCTTCTTTCGGAGCAGGTCCTGTCCCTGCTCCCGGCGGAGGAGGGCTATTCCTATACACAGCTTCCCGAGGCGGAAAAGAGAGTGTACCGGGAGATCCATTATTCCCTGCTTCACAGGATGGAGGATGTGCTGGTCTCCACTAAAGATCCGGAATGTCTGGACAGGGTGTTTAACGCCTTTTTAAACGATCATCCCGAGGTCTTTTACACCGAGGGCTATTCCTGCTTTTCCTTTAAGCGGGACAATGATGTGCAGCGGCTTTTCTTCTCCCCCGACTATGGCAGGGACTACGGGGAGGTGCTGGACGCCCGGGCCGGCATCGACCTGTTCATGGAGGACTTTCTGCAAAAAGCCGCTTCCTGCAGATCGGATTACGAAAAGGCAAAGCTTGCCTACGAGCATCTGATCAGTCATGTGGATTATGACAATAACGCCCCGGATTCCCAGAACATCTGCTCCGTGTTTCTGAACGGAAAAAGCGTCTGCACCGGCTATGCCAAGGGCCTGCAGTATATGCTGAACGCCTGCGGCATCCCCTCCGTGATGCTTACGGGGATCGTCAGGGAAAACGTTCCCCATGCATGGATTGCGGTCTGTCTGGACGGGGACTGGTATCATGTGGACCCGGCCTGGGGGGATCCCTCCTATCAGGTGTCCGAGGGACTGAATGTGAACCCCTCCTCCCTTCCGGAGATCAGCTACGACTATTTTCTGGTGACGGACCATGACATCGAGAGGACCCACAGGGTGGACAATCCGGTGAAGCCGCCGGAATGTGTGAGCCGGAAGGATAATTACTATGTCCGGGAAGGGGCCTATTTCACGAAACTGGACACGGCCCAGCTGGAGGACCTGTTTGAGAAGGCCTACAGGAAGGGAGAGACCTATCTGACGGTAAAGTGCGCGGACGGCGAGCTGTATTCCCGGATGCGCACCTATCTGCTGAATGAACAGCATATCTTTGAGTATCTGGAGGGATCGGAGAATGCCGTGGCATACACGGACAAGCCGGAGGTGTTCTCCATCAGCTTCTGGTTATAGGGAGAAAAGCTTTTTCTCGCTTTTTTTCCCATCTGATGCTACAATTGTTAGACGATCCGTATTATCGGGATTTCAAGGAGGAATTCAGGCATGGAAGAAAAAGAACGCAGTGCCTATGTATTGCAGGATAAAGACCAGAGCGGCTGCATCCGCATCGCAAACGAAGCCATCTCCCAGATCGCAGGCATCGCCGCCATGGAGGTGGAGGGCGTGGAATCCCTGACCGGCAATATGGCCGGGGAATTCATGAGCAGAGTGGGCATGAAGAACACTGGCAGGGGCGTGAAATGTCTGGTCCAGGGCGAACGTGTCCGGATCGACATGACTGTGACCATCAGATTCGGCCACAATATTCCTCTTACCGCAAAGCTGGTGCAGGAGAAGGTGCGTTCCGCTGTGGAGAATATGACCGGACTCACGGTGGAGCATGTGAATGTCCGGATCGACAAGGTTTCCGTGATCCAGGAGCGATAAAAGATCTATGAACAGGCACGCAAGAAGAGTAGGGCTTTTCCGGCTTCTTTACAGAGTGGAGTTTTTCCCGGAGGATGCGCTGTCTGAGCAGGAGGATTATTTCCTGGAATACTCGGATGAGCACTATAGCGAAAAGGATGCGAAGGAGCTGCGAGAGAAATTCGAGGCGATCCTGCCCCATATCCCGGAGTTCGATGAAAAGATCGATTCCGTTTCCAAAAACTGGCGGACGGAGCGCATGGGGAAGGTGGAGCTGGCGATCTTAAGGCTTGCTTTATATGAGATCCTCTATGACGAGGAGGTGCCTGTGGGCGTGGCCATCAATGAAGCGGTGGAGCTGACAAAGGAATTCGGGGACGACCAGTCCCCCGGCTTTGTGAACGCGATCCTGGGGCGATTCGCATAAGGACTATGCTTCCGAAAAAGAAAAATGTCTATAGCGTAACGCAGATCAATTCCTATATCCGGGGAATGCTTTCCCAGGATTTTCTACTGAACGGACTGATGGTAAGGGGTGAGGTCTCCAATCTCACGGATCATGCCTCAGGACATCTGTATTTCACACTGAAGGACGAAAAATCGGCTGTTTCCTGTGTTATGTTTGCCTCCGACAGACGGGGGCTTGCGTTCCCTTTGCGGGAGGGGATGCAGGTCATCGTCTCCGGCACTGTCGATGTGTATGTCCGGGACGGAAAATACCAGCTGTATGCGAAGAAAATAGAAAAGGACGGGGTGGGCGCCCTGGCGGAGCGTTTTGAAAAGCTGAAACGCGAGCTGGAAGAGCGGGGGATGTTCGATCCCTCCTACAAGCGGCCCATTCCCCCCTATATCAGGACTCTGGGGGTGGTGACAGCCCCCACGGGAGCGGCCATACGGGATATCATCCAGATCGCAAAGCGCAGGAACCCTTTTCTGCAGATCATCCTGTATCCCGCCATTGTCCAGGGAGAAGCGGCCCCCGGGAGCATCATTCAGGGGATACATGCCCTGGAGGAGCTTTCCGTGGATGTGATCATTGCGGGAAGAGGAGGCGGGAGCCTGGAGGATCTCTGGGCTTTTAACGAGGAGGCTGTGGCCCAGGCCTTCTTTGACTGCTCCATCCCCATTATCTCCGCCGTGGGGCATGAGACGGATGTGGTGCTCTCCGACTATGTGGCGGATCTAAGAGCCCCTACTCCTTCCGCCGCTGCGGAGCTTGCGGTGTGCGATATCCGGGACGTCTTCCGGAGGCTTCAGGATATGGAGGAGGATCTCCTTAGACTGATGAACAGGCGCATCACCGAGGCCTCCTTAAGAGCGGAGAATCTGGAGGTGCGGCTGAAGGCCAGGGATCCCATGCGGGTTTTAAGGGATAAGAGAAACCGTCTTATGACCCTGGAGGAGCGCATGGAAGGCAGTATGCAAAGAAGGCTGACTGCCGCAAAGCACAGGCTTATGCTGGATGCGGAGAAGCTGGAGGGGAAAAGCCCTTTAAAACGTCTGTCCGGCGGCTTTGTGTACGGGCAGACGGGCAAAGGAGAGGGGTTACACAGCATTGAACAGATATCCGGCGGTGACAGGCTGAAGTTTCAGCTGACGGACGGAGGGTTTTTGGCGGAGGTTTTAAAGGTATGGCCGAAAGACGGGAAAAAGAGCTGAAGCTGGAAGAGATCTTCGAACAGCTGGAAGCGACGCTGGAAAAGCTGGACAGGGAGGAGCTTTCCCTGGAGGAAAGCTTTCAGGCATATGAACAGGGCGTCCGCCTTGTGAAGGCAGCCAACGAAAGGATCGACCGGGTGGAAAAGCAGGTCCTTGTGCTGAGCGGGAAGGGAGAGCTGGATGGATTTTCAGAGCTTGCTGAAGACAAAGACTGAGGCGATAGAAGAACAGATCAGGGCCCTGCTTCCCAAAGAGGAGGGATTTCAGAAAACGGTCATCTCCGCCATGAACTATGCCGTTCTGGCAGGAGGAAAGCGGCTGAGACCACTGTTTATGGGGGAGGCCCATGGGCTGTTTCAGGGAAATGCCCCCATGCTGCCCCATTTCCAGTTTGCCCTGGAATGCATCCACACCTATTCCCTGATCCATGACGATCTGCCCGCTCTGGACAATGACGAATTGCGGAGAGGCAGACCAAGTACCTGGAAGCAGTTCGGACATGCCATGGGGATCCTGGCGGGAGACGGGCTTTTGAATTATGCGGCGGAGACTGCCTCCGGCGCCTTCCTTCTTTGCAGGGATCATTCGGAGCTTGTAAACTGCGCCAGGGCAGAGCAGGTCCTTTTTGGGAAATCCGGGGTCTACGGGATGCTGGGGGGCCAGGTTCTGGATGTGGAAGCCGAGGGAAGAGCCGTGGATAAGGAAGAGCTGTTCTTTATTCACGCAAACAAGACGGCGGCCCTGATCGAAGCCTCTTTGATGATCGGCGGGATCCTGGCGGGAGCGGATGAGGAGTCGGTGCTTTGTCTGGAGGAAGCTGGCAGGAATATCGGCCTTGCCTTCCAGATCCAGGATGACATTCTGGATATGACTGGGACGGAGGAGGAGTTGGGGAAGCCCATCGGCTCCGATGAACGGAACGGAAAGAATACCTATGTGACCCTCTTCGGTCCGGAGAAATCGAAGGAGGACGCGGAGGCCATGCTGGAGCGGGCGATCAGGCTTTTGCAGGGCTTTCCCGCAAGAAATGAATTTCTGGAGGAGCTGGTGAGGCATCTCATCGGCAGAAGACATTGAAAAAACGCCTGGATATCCTGCTTGTGGAACAGGGGCTCTGCGCCTCCAGGGAAAAGGCCAAGGCCCATATCATGGCGGGGGAAGTATATGTGGACGGAGTCCGTCAGGATAAGGCGGGCTTTGCCGCACCGGAGGAAGCAAAGCTGGAGCTTCGAGGCAGCGTGATCCCCTATGTCAGCAGGGGTGGTTTCAAGCTTGAAAAGGCGGTGCGGGAGTTTTCCCTGGAGCTTTCCGATAAACTCTGCCTGGATATCGGCGCCTCCACCGGAGGCTTTACGGACTGCATGCTGCAAAACGGGGCAGGGAAGGTCTATGCCGTGGACACGGGCTACGGGCAGCTGGATTATTCCCTCAGGACCAACCAGCGGGTGGTCAGCATGGAGCGCACGAATTTCCGCTATTCCGGCCCGGAGGATTTTCCGGAGCTTTTTGATTTCGCCTCGGCGGATGTGAGCTTTATCTCTCTGGAGAAGATCCTGCCGGGAGCATACCGCTGCCTTGCGGATGACGGGGAAATGGTGTGTCTGATCAAGCCCCAGTTTGAAGCAGGCAGGGAGAAGGTGGGAAAAAACGGGGTGGTCCGTGAGAAAGCGGTCCATAAAGAGGTCATCGAAAGGATCTGCGGCTTTGCAGAGGCGCTGGGCTTCAGGATCCGGGGACTGTCCTTTTCCCCGATCCAGGGGCCCAAGGGAAATATAGAATATCTGTTGTATTTAGGGAAGGATCCCCGGAAGCAGGATGAGCAATCAGTGGATCCCATGAGAACGGTGGACGAGGCCCATGCATTTTTTGATCTTCACAAACAGGAGCAAGGATAAAAGAAACACGGTCACAAAAAAGGCCGCGGATTTCTTACGGAAAAACGGTGCCCGGGTGAGCTTCCGGCAGGAGGAGGGAAGCCCTCTCCCCGAAGACCTGGACGCGGTGCTGGTGCTGGGAGGCGACGGGACCCTGCTCCAGGCCTCCAGGGATGTGGTGGATCCGGGAGTCCCCCTGCTGGGGGTGAACCTGGGAACTCTGGGGTTTCTGGCGGAGGTGTCCAAAGAGGAGCTGATCCCCGCCCTCCAGAGGCTTCTCTCCGGCAGCTACAGGATCGAGGAGCGGATGATGCTCTACGGGAAGCTGATGGAGGGAGAGAAGAAGGTTATGGGGGAGCGGGCCTTAAACGATATCGTGACCACCCGTTCCGGCCTCCTTCGGATCATGCACTACGAGGTCAGCGTCAATGGCGAAGCCCTGGCGGCCTTTCACGGGGACGGGCTGATTGTTTCCACCCCCACCGGCTCCACAGGCTATAATATGTCCGCCGGAGGGCCCATCATCGAACCCAATGCGAGACTGGTGCTCCTGACCTCCATTTCCTCCCACGCCTTGAATACCAGGAGCATCGTCCTGGCACCGGAGGATGTGCTGAGCATTTCCCTGGAAAAAAGCAGCTATGGGGATGCGGAGGTGTATTTTGACGGGGGCAGCAGGGAGCTTCTGACAAAGGAAAGAAGGCTGGTGGTCAGGCAGTCCAGGAAGGTGACCCGGATCATCCGGCTGAAGGATACGAGTTTTCTGGAAATACTGAACAGGAAGTTGAGTTGATAGTAAGATATGCTGGACAGTCTTCATGTGAAAAATCTGACCCTGATCGAGGAGGAGGAGATTTCCTTTGATCCGGGAATGAATGTGCTGACGGGAGAGACGGGAGCGGGAAAGTCCGTGCTCATCGGCTCCATCCTGCTAGCCCTTGGCGCAAAGGCGGATAAGGATGTGATCCGCAGGGGGGCGGAGTACGCCCAGATCGAGCTGGGCTTTACGCTGGATCGGGAAAACCAGAGGGAGCTCTGCCGGGAATTTGACATTCCGCTGGAGGAGGATTATCTTTTACTTTCAAGGAGGATCACTCCGGGCAAGAGCATCAGCCGGGCCAACGGCGAGGTGGTGAACCAGAAACAGCTGAAGGCGCTGGCGGATCTCCTCATCGATATCCACGGCCAGAGGGAGCACACCTCGCTCCTGAGAAAAGAAAAGCTCCGGGAGCTTCTGGATTCCTACGCCGGGGAGGAGCTTATGGAAAAGCTTCAGGAATTAAAGCAGCTTCTGCCGGAAAAGCGGAGGCTTTCCAAAGAGCTTTCCGATGCCGAGGGGCAGGATGGGAAGCTGAAGCGGGAGCTGGATTATGCTCGGTTTTCCACGGAGGAGATCCTGAAGGCGGAGATCAAAGAGGGAGAGGAAGAAGAACTCACCGCCCAGTTTAGGAGGATGGAGCACGGAAAGAAGATCCGGGAGAATGTGGCCCTGGCCATGGAGCTTTTGGAAGCGGAGGGCGGAGTGCTGGATTCTCTTTCCAGGGCAGAGGGACAGCTGTCCCAGGCGGAAGAATACGACGATGCCCTTTCGGAGTACAGGACCGAGCTGTCCTCTGCGGAGGAGCAGATCGCCGAAGCAAAGCGGGGGCTGTCAGACTATCTTTCCGATGCCGACTTTTCGGAGGAGGAGTTTGCTTCTGTTTCCGAAAGGCTTTCCCTGGTGCAGGAGCTGACGGCAAAATACGGGGGAAGTTTCAGGGCCCTGCAGGAGTATTTGGAACACAGTCTGGAGCTGATCGGAAAGCTGGAAGATTATGACGGATATGTGGAAGGGCTAAAGGACCAGCTTTCTTTGCTCGATAAACAAATAGGGAAAATAGGAGCTGCGGTCTCAAAGGCCAGGAAACAGGCGGCAAAGGAGCTTGTGCCGAAGCTAACGGAGACCTTAAGAGCCCTGAACTTCCTGGATGTCAGACTGGAGATCGCAGTGGATTACGATCCGGAGGAAATGGGGGAGAATGGCGCGGACAAGGTGGATTTTCTCATCTGCGTCAATCCCGGGGAAAGCTTAAAGCCCCTGTCGGAGGTGGCCAGCGGCGGCGAGATCTCCCGGATCATGCTGGGATTAAAATCGGTTTTTGCGGATAAGGACGATATCCCCACGCTGATCTTTGACGAGATCGACACAGGCATCAGCGGACAGACCGCCTGGAAGGTGGCAGAGCGGATGGGAGAGCTGTCCGGCAAGCGGCAGATCCTGTGCATCACTCATCTGCCCCAGATCGCGGCCATGGGGGACAGGCATTTTTACGTGGAAAAGGAAGCGGAGAAAAACAGTACCCGGACCGGGATCCGTACACTGAGCGACACGGAACGCCCCGGGGAGCTTTCCCGGATGTTCGGAGGGGAGAAACGGACGGATTCCGCGTTGAGAAGCGCTGAGGAAATGCTGACGGAAGCATCGGAGTTTAAGAAAAAAGCCACAGGAAGGAGATCATCATGAAAAGGATCTTGTTTGCAGCGTCGGAAGGGGTGCCTTTTATCAAAACGGGGGGACTTGCGGATGTGATCGGATCCCTACCGAAGGCTTTGGACAAGCGGTACTTTGATGTGAGAGTCATCCTGCCCAAATACACCTGCATGAAGCAGGAGATGAAGGACAAGCTGAAATTCAAATTCAATTTCTATATGGATTTCCACTGGAAGAACGAATACGTGGGTGTTCTGGAGGCAGAGGAAGAGGGGATCAAATACTATTTCGTGGATAACGAAATGTTCTTCGGCGGTCCCTCCCCCTATTCGAATGACACGATCTATGAGATCACGAAGTTCGCCTTTTTCTCCAAGGCGGTGCTCTCCGTGCTGCCGGAGCTGGGCTTCAAGCCGGACATCATCCACTGCCACGACTGGCAGACCGGGCTTGTGCCGGTGTATCTCCATGAACGTTTCCAGCAGAACGAATTCTACCGCGGCATTAAATCTGTAATGACCATCCACAACCTGAAGTTCCAGGGAAAATGGGACGTGAAATCCGTCAGGGACATTACGGGGCTTCCGGACTGGTATTTTACCCCGGACAAGCTGGAATACTACAAGGATGCCAATCTCTTAAAGGGCGGCATTGTGTTTGCGGACGCCATTACCACTGTTTCCGAGACCTACGCGGAGGAGATCAAGATGCCCTTCTACGGGGAGGGGCTCCACGAGCTGCTGCAGGCAAGGGCGAACGACCTTCGCGGCATCGTGAACGGCATCGACTACACGGATTTCAACCCCAAAACGGATAAATACATTTTCAAAAAATACAATGTGGACAATTTCCGCAAGGAGAAGGTCAAGAACAAGAAAGCCCTGCAGAAGGAGCTGGGACTGGAGGAGAGCGACAAGGTCATGATGATCGGCATCGTCTCCAGGTTAACGGACCAGAAGGGCTTCGACCTCATCGCCTACATCATGGACGAGCTGCTCTCCGTGGACGCGGTCCAGGTGGTGGTATTGGGAACCGGCGAGGAACGCTACGAGAACATGTTCCGGCACTTCGACTGGAAATTCCACGGAAAGATCTCCGCCAATATCTATTATTCCGAGGAGCTGTCCCATAAGATCTATGCGGCATCGGATGCCTTCCTGATGCCCTCCCTCTTTGAGCCCTGCGGCCTGTCCCAGCTTATGAGCCTGCATTACGGGACGCTGCCCATCGTCCGGGAGACCGGGGGCTTAAAGGACACGGTGATCCCCTACAACGAATATGAGGGGACCGGAACGGGCTTTTCCTTTGTGAACTATAATGCCCACGAAATGCTGGCCACCATCCGCTATGCGGAGCAGGTCTACTATGACAACAAGAGAGCCTGGAACAAGCTGGTGGACAATGCCATGATGGCGGATTACTCCTGGGCTGTTTCCGCGGAAAAATACCAGTCCATGTACGAC
Source organism: uncultured bacterium (assembly GCA_946543095.1). Classification (GTDB taxonomy): domain Bacteria; phylum Bacillota; class Clostridia; order Lachnospirales; family Lachnospiraceae; genus CAMNLO01. The sequence goes on along the minus strand of CAMNLO010000029.1, from coordinate 801 downwards.
TGGCTTCTGGGGTGGTAATGTTTGAACCCCGGGGAAGCGTTTCTCTGAAAAAAGGAGAGGGCAGGCTCTTAAAGGCCGGGGGGCAGTGGATCTTCGATAATGAGGTCTCCCGCAGAGAAGGAAACATCGAAAACGGCGGGATCATTTCCGTGCTTGATTTTGACGGTTTCTTTCTGGGCTATGGCTTTTATAATGAGCATTCCTCCATCCGGATCCGGATGCTTGCGCGATACAGAAAGGAGCCTCCGGATGAGGCTTTCTTTCGTGACCGGGTGAAAACTGCCTGGGAATACAGAAAGGCGGTGGTGGATACGGAGTGCTGCCGCCTGATCTTCGGGGAGGCGGATCATCTGCCGGGACTTGTGGTGGACAAATACGGGGAGATCCTGGTGGTCCAGTCCCTGGCTTTGGGGATCGAGAGGCTAAAGCCCATGATCCTTGCGCTGTTAAAAGAGGTGCTTTTGGAGGATGGCGTCAGGATCCGGGGGATCTATGAGCGGTCGGATGCGGAGGTGAGAAAGAAGGAAGGCATGCCCCTGTACAAGGGGGTGCTGGAGGGGGACTTTTCTCCCCGCTTTGTCATCCGGGAAAACGGCATCCGCTATGAGATCGATGTGGAAAAGGGTCAGAAGACCGGATTTTTCCTGGATCAGAAATACAACAGGAAAGCCGTGGGAGAGCTGGTGAAAAGAGCCGGCATCCGGAGGGTCCTGGACTGCTTCACGAATCAGGGAACCTTTGCCTTGAACGCTGCTTTAAACGGTGCGGACCGGGTGGAGGGCCTGGACATCTCGGAGGAAG
>CAMNLO010000028.1 GCA_946543095.1 uncultured bacterium | reverse complement strand
ATTGCGGGTTTGAGCAAGCTCAAACCGCAATTGCTTTGTTCGCTTACTATAAAATATAAGAAATGCTGCGGAAGGGACAGATAAACAGCGGATTATAGACAACATATAAACCTGAATGGGTTTAATGCAATAGAACCGGAATAAATGGAAATATTTTCAAGCAGGGAGGATCATTCGATCAATTCCGGCAGCATGGAGATGTACTTTTCCTCCGGGATCATTGGGGATAAGATCGCCTCGGTGAGTGTGCTCTCGATGCTTCCCGTTGCGCCATATTGCGCTCCGGCCTGTCTGATCAGTTCCAGCCGTGGTCTGGTCACCGCTTCCAGCTCAGGGGAATGAAACAAAGGACTTTCCGGAACCATGAGGATCGTGTGATCCTCGGGGAAGGCCAGCTTAAACTGTTCTATTGCCGGTTCGGCATTATGGCTGATGACCGGAAAGCCAAGGCCGCAGATCATCAGATATCGCAGGCGGGTGAAATCCATCCTGTCCAAATGATCATATTGCTCGCCAAACTTCTCCGATTCCACTCTGGAAAGGGGAAGCATGCGTTCATAAAATAACTGAAGGAGAGCCGGCCGCCCGTGACATAACAGCGGGAAGCTGAAGAGAAGCAGCTCGAAGTCCGGTATTTTCTCCAGAATAAGGCGCATATCATCATTCTGAATACATTTGCCTTCGTTTTTCCAGCAGGAAAAGCAGCCTCTGCAGAAGCCGATACGCTGATCGATGAGGTGGATCACCTCCGTTTCCTGAGGAGCAGCCTCATTCATTCCCGCTAAAAAGGCCCGTGTAGCATGCATGGTGTCGCTGGCTTCGGCTTTAGGGCTGCCGTTTATCACAAGGATTTTCATGGAATATCTCCTTCTTTTTCGTATATCGTGTTAGTATAAAGTATAATGCGATGAGTGTCCATCAAATGCTGAGGCTGAGTCTTTCAGGCGTTTTGGGGGATGCCGGGGGCTTTATGCTGTAATTGGCCCTGTCTAAGAAGGAGGAAGAACAGCAAATCTATGATTACTTTTCTGGAAAGATTTTCAGCGCATGTAAAAGCCGCGCCGGATCAGACGGCGGTGGTGGATCAGAACGGGAAACGTCTGACCAGCTATCTTCAGCTTGACGAAATGTCCGGAAGGATCGCCGCATGGCTTAAAAAGCAGGGCATCGGCAGGGAGGATGTGGTCGCGATCTGCGTCCCCAGGGGTGTGGAATTCATTGCCGTGCGCCTCGCCGTGATGAAGCTGGGCGCCGTTTGGGTGGGAACGGAAGCATTGATGGGAGCGGAAAGGATCGCCTATGTCATAAAAGACAGCGGCGCCAGGGTGGAGATGAACGAGGAAAACCTTGCCGAAGCCTTAAAGGAAGAGCCGCTGTCCGTCGGGGAATGGGCTGACCCTGATCCGCATGACCTGGCATTTCTTTACTATACCTCCGGCAGCACGGGAAAGCCCAAGGGCGTGGCGCAGGAGTATGGGGTGTACCCTCTGATCATGGCTTCCATGCATCGGGTGAGCGCCGAGTGGGTTCCCTTTGTGTACGCGAATGTGATCCCGGAAACCTATGTGGTCGGGATCTATCTGACCATAGGCGTTCTTCAGGCCGGCTGCGTTCTGGATATCGTTCCATTGCCCCTGCTCAGAGACCCGGCGGGGCTTCTTACACATTTCAGGGAGCAGAAGGTGACTGCCGCCTGCATTCTGCCCACTCTGGTAAAGGCCCTGGAAAATGCGGGAGGACTTGAGCTGGAGGTGCTCCATGTTTCCGGGGAGGTGGTATCGGAGCTTTTTATCCCCCGGTTTACTGTAATGAATGTCTATGGGCCCACAGAGGTGGCTTATGTGCCCTTTGCCTTTACCATCGACAAGGCCTGGCCCATCACCCCTATCGGCACTGCCGATCAGGATTCAAGGGCAGTGCTGTTGAATGAAAACGGGGAGGAGGATCCCCGGGAAGGCATGCTCTGCATCCGCACACCATATTTCAGGGGTTATCTCCATGATGAGGAAAAATCGGGGATCATCATGATCGATGGAGAGCCCTATTTCCAGACAGGAGACTACGCAAGCGTCGATGAGAATGGCAATTATACGATCCTTGGCAGGGCGGACGATATGGTGAAGATCAATGGGAACCGCATCGAGCCCGCCGAGGCGGAGGCTGCCCTGAAAAAGGTGCTGCACGCGGATTTCGCCGCCGTAAAGGTATGGGAGAGGAACGGAAGCAGATATCTTTGCGGCTATCACACCACCGGACAGACGCTTAATGCAGCTGAAATGGCTAAGAAGCTGAACACTCTGTTGCCTCCCTATATGATTCCCTCCTGCTATGTTTCCCTTGAGAAGATCCCGTTAAATGCAAATGGAAAGGTGGATAAGCAGACCCTGCCCGAGCCCTCCGATGAGCTGCTGTTTGCCCCCTATGCTCCGGCGGAGAATGAATTACAGGAAAAGCTGCTTGGGCTGATGGCAGGAATTTTAGGGATCGAAACGGGAAAGCCCGGGATCGATGACGATTTCTTTTTGTTGGGCGGGGACTCGATCGGGGTGATTAAGCTAATTACTCAGGCAGGAGAGAAAGGACTCACCGCTCCCCTCATTTACAGAGAGCGCACGATCCGAAATATCTGCAGGGCGCTGATTGAGGGGGGGGGCATCCAGGAAGCAGAGCGGAAGGATGCTGAAGCTCCGGATGTGGACAAAGTCTATGCCCTGACGGAGGAACAGCAGTATTTTCTGGAAACGGAGCTCAGACTCTCCGGACAGAGAATCTGGCATCTCCCCCTTATCCTTTCCTTTTCGCCGGATATTGAGGAAAAGAAGCTGGAACAGGCTGTCCTTAATGCCTTTGCGGCGCATCCTTCCCTTCTTTTTGTGCTCCGAAAAACGCAGGAGGGCTTCGGACAGCAGTATTGTCCTCAGAATAATACGGCACTTTCCCGGGAGGAAATTTCCGAAGAAGAGCTTGAGGAGGTTCAAAACCGCTTTTTCGCTGCCCCCTTTGCCTTTGACGGCACGCCCCTCTTCCACAGAAGGCTGTTTCGCACCCCGGAAAGGCTTACGCTTCTTCTGGACATTCATCATATCGTCTGCGACGGGGTTTCTCAGCGGGTCCTCACAGAAGATATTCTTTCCCTGCTGCAAGGGGAAAGCCTGATCCCGGACCCGTTTTTTGAACTGTTGAAGCGAAGGCTTGCGTATCCCGGTTCCAGTGCCTGGAAAAAGGACATGGAGTATTATGATAACCTCTGCAGGGGAGGAGAGAAATACGATACCTTTCCACGCCCCGATTCTTCCGTCAGGAAAGAGGAAAAAGGGACGCTGACACTATCTTTTTCCTTTTCACAAAATATGGCGCAGGAAGCCTTCAAAAGACTTCATCTTTCCTCTGCCGGCTTCTATATGCTGGCCGCTGCCCTGGCCATTGCCGCATATAATGACACGGAAAATGTGATGCTGAGCTGGGTCTATCAGGGACGGCAGGATTCCGGTACGCTGCGCTCGGTGGGGCTTTTGTACAGAGAATATCCGGCAATTTTCCGCTTCCGTAAAGAGGACACCATCGGGAAGGCGTCAGCGGCATTCAGTACGCAGTTAAGGGAGACCATGCTCCATGCTGATCTATCCTACGCAATCATAAAGGATGTGAAAGAGGTCTGCTTTATCCCTCAGGGAAAGCTTTTGGAAATACCTGAGGAGGGATCGCTTCAGGATGCTCGGATTCCGGAAATCCCGGGAGAAGCGGTGGATGATACCCTGGATATGGAGGTGTTTGAGGGGGAGGATCAATTCGGAGTTGAGTTTTTCTATGACGCCGGGCTTTACCGAAAGGAGAGCATGGAACGCTTTGCCGGGATGTTTGAACGGATCTGCCTTTCCCTTACGGAGCAGGAAAGCGGAGAGAGGCGGATAGAAGAAATCCTGGAGGTGGCCAGGAGCTGATGAAACGCTGTTTGAACACAGGGAAAACAAAAGGGAAGGGGGCGCTTTTACTCCTTGCCGGCTTCGGCGCTCTGATGTATGCGCGGAATCGTCTTATCCCGCTTTTTGGCGACGATTACCCCTTTGCCTTTATCTGGGAGGGTAAGGAGCATGGCAATCTGGCCTTTGGGAATCAGCGCTACAGACGGGTCAGGACCATGAAGGAGCTTGTCCGTTCACAGGTCTCCCATTATCTGACCTGGAGCGGACGGACGGTGGCCGAGACCTTTAACCAGCTTTTTCTGATGACAGACAATAAGAAATGGTTTGATCTTGCGAACACGGCCGTTCCCGTGCTCCAGCTCCTTGTGTGCGACTGGATCGGACAGCGCAAGGTAAGGCTTCGGGGCATTCCCTCCTCTCTGATGAAAGCCCTGGCCGCGGGCTACTGGTTTAGTACTCCTCATCTGTGCTTCACAGCTCTCTGGCAGACCGGGGCCACGAATTATTCCTGGGCAGGCTTATGGCAGTCCCTTTTTCTGCTGCCCTACAGTCTGGCGGGGAAAAACAAAGGCTTTAAGCTCCCGATTCCATTGGCCGCGCTGGCCGGTTTTTTCGCCGGCTTTTCCACAGAGGCGGGGGGCGGTGCCGCGTGCCTGTTTTCCGGAGCGGCGGCCCTTTCCGGACGATTGAAAAAAGAGGATCAGGCCTGGGAATGGGCTGGCTTTCTTGCCGCCTGCGCGGGCTTTGCCGCATTGATGCTTGCCCCCGGGAACCTGAACCGCTATTATATTGAAACGCATTTCAGCGATGTTACTCCGGAGGATTTCAGTGATCCCGGCCATGTGCCGCAGCAGTATCTCTATAAACCCGAAATGTTTCGGTTTTTTTTCCGGTATTCCTGGCTGCCGGTGATTCTTCGCCTGATGCCGCTGCAGCTTCCCGTGGCACTGTATTTTCTGCAGGGAAGGCCGGGAGGAAGCGAAGTGACAAGGCATATCCTGGCACTGGAGGGCGGAGCCCTGCTGATCCCCTCGGTGTTGATGCTCTCGCCGGAATTCCCACCCCATGCGGCCTATTCATCCATTTTCTTTGCCCTTTCGGCAATGGACGCCGCCTGGGAGCATGTGGATTTTGACGCCCTTGATGAAACGGTGTTAAAAACATGCAAAGCACTGGGCCTTTCCTTACTTGGAATAAACATTGCCGCCTCTTTGATCGTGGACGCGGACTGGGGCGGCCAGCTTAAGTCCACGGAAAAGCTTTTGCAGGAGCATAAGGGGGATGAGCTGGTGACCGTTCCCCAGACCGTGGTTCCGCCCTTCTGGTCCGCACTTGCGGGAGACCGCGCTATTACCCAGCCAGCCCATGATTTCGTATGCATTGAGGAGGATACAGAGGGGATATACAGCAAAGCGGCTGCGGCCTATTATGGGGTGGGCGCAGTAAAGGCCACCTCCGGCAGGGAACACCCTTATCATCGGAAGGGGGGCCTTGCGCTGCAGCTAATGTTTCCCCTCAGGAAAATATGGAATAGATTGAAAGGGATTTTTAAGAGAAAATGAAAAAAACGATCATGTCGGAAAAATTTGCCTCCATGCTGCTTGGAGGGACGCTGACCAGGGTGGTGATCATTTTCACGATGATCGCGGACTCGGTTATCGCCGGAAATCTTCTGGGGGAGGATGCGCTGGCAGGGATCAGCCTGATCGCTCCCCTTCAGACTATTGTTCTTTTTTTGATCATGAGTTATTCCATTGGCGCCCGTATCCTCTATGGGAGGAAAATGGGCGGCTTCCAAAAGACAGAGGCGGATCAGGTGTTTGGCTATGGCCTGTTGGCTTCCGTTTTCGCGGGGGGGGTCTCCTTTCTCCTGGTCTTTGCGTTTGGAGATGCCTATCTGAGTTTTTTCCGGGCTTCCGAGGCGGTTTTTACCTATGCGAAGGAATACCTGTTCTGGATAGGATTTGTTTTTCTTCTTCTGCCTCTCCAGTCCTTCCTCAGTGATATGGTCTACGCGGACGGGGATGAATTTCTCTCCACAGCCTCGGATGTCTTTCAGGCCGTCTTTAACATCCCTTTGTCCTTTTTATTCTGCAGGCATATGGGCGCAGCCGGATTATCTCTTGGAACCTTTATCACCACCTTTCTGGCCCTGGTGATCCCTCTTCTTCATTTTCTGAAAAAAACAAATTCCCTTCGGCCTAATCTTTATTTCTCGCCGGCCCTTTCCGTCAGTGCTTTACGCTACAGCATCATCGATGCCAGCTCCTATCTCCTGACGACGGTTTACGGGATCGTACTCGAGGTATTCATTGCACACATGTACGGAGCGGATAAGCTGGTGGTGGCTTCTGTCATCCTCACCCTTACGGAACTGATGATCATATTCGACGGCGTCGGGGAAGCGATAGGTCCCCTGATGAACATGTACACCGGTGAGGGTTCCGTTCAGGGGATCAGGCAGCTCTACAGGCTGGCCCGAAGGGCAAGCCTCGCGGAGGGAATCATCGCGACAGTGCTCGCCCTGGTCTTTGCGCCTGTCATCCCGATGGCTCTTGGCATCTCCAGCCCGGAGGTGCTGCTGCTCTCCACTGACGCGGTGCGCATCATTTCCCTTGGCTTTATCTTCACCAGCTTTGCCTACCTGATCTCCTCTTATTACCTTCTTCGGGAAAAGATCCTGCTGGGATTGGTGATCAGTATTCTGCAGGAAGCCCTGCTTCCCCTTCTTCTGGGAATGGGTTTTGGCAGCCTCTTCGGCATCTACGGGCTGTTCGCGGGACTGGCCATGGCCCAATTCCTGACGCTGGTGATCGTGATGCTTTATATCCTGCTCAGGTACGACAGGGCTGATTGGTTTTTGCTGCTTGCAAGGCTGGAAAAAGAGAACAATTCCATTTTATTTGATTTTACCCTTTCTCCGGAAGAAATCATACGGATATGCGACGAGATCGAAGAGGCTCTTTGTTCCAGAAATTACGCAAAGAAGATGATCATGAAGACCAGGCTCATCGTGGAGGAGGTATTCATGTTTGTTTATGAATTGAATAAGGAAAAAACCGTGCTGGCGGAATGCCTGCTGACGATGAAGCCGGATCATATCGAGATAATGGAAATGGATGATGGCCAGGCCTTCGACCTGACAGATGAGGATATGGACATCAGCACCCTGAGAGCTTATGTGATCACGAATGTGGCCTCAAAATGGACGCCCCAAAAAACCTGGCTTCCCACGCTGAGTGAAAACAGAAATATGTTCCGGATCGAAAACGGGACAGGCTCCTGATATGACTATTACTTTGGTATGCGTTGATGCAAAGGAACCGTATGGAATACACTTTAAAGCTGTTTGATGTGGATTTAATTAAATTTCAAATCATTGAGAACCTGTCTGATCCGGTGTTAAAGATCACATGGATAAATGAAAGGAAAAAGCAGCTTCTTCCCACAGGTATGGAGCTAAACGACAAAGGGCTTGCTTTGGGTATGAATGTTGTTCCGTACAGGATTTCAAAATGGAAGAAACAATTGTGCTCCGTATGTGAATTGTATACAAGTAAAGATATAGCCTTTGCATCATTCTAAAGGATTTGTAAGAGCCGGGGTGAATTATGAAGAGAATAAGCGAGTTTGTTGGAAAGTATATGGCGTGGATCGTTCTGATCATCGCGGGATCAGCACTGTTTCTGCCGGGCATATGGCTTTGGGTTCAGACAAGTTGGATCAATTATCTTTTGATGATCGTTATGTTCGGAATGGGACTGACGATGAAACCATCTGATTTTGCAGTCGTCTTTGCAAGGCCAAAGGATGTCATTATCGGATGCCTTGCGCAGTTTATTGTTATGCCGTTTCTCGCGTTTGCGCTTGGCAAAGCCTTTGGGCTGAGTGACGAGCTGCTTGTCGGCGTGGTACTTGTCGGTACCTGTCCGGGAGGTACATCAAGCAATGTCATAACATATCTGTCAAAAGGGGATACTGCCCTTTCTGTGGGAATGACGAGCATCAATACTCTGCTGGCACCTTTATTAACACCTCTGTTGACGTATCTGTACCTGAGAACATCTGTGAATGTGGATGTAAAGTCGATGTTCATTTCGATCATCCAGGTTGTTCTGATACCTGTCGGATCGGGGCTGCTGATCAATAAGCTCTTTGAAAAATATACCCGGAAAATCGTTTTTGCTCTGCCCACGGTATCGGTGACGGCGATATGTCTTATCGTTGCAGCAGTTGTATCGCATAATAGTGAAAAGATTCTGTCTACAGGATCGACGATCTTTATGATCGTGATCCTGCATAATCTGATGGGATATTTATGCGGCTATCTTATCGGGATCCTGTTTCGGATGGATATGCCCAGAAAGAAGGCAGTTTCAATAGAGATCGGGATGCAAAACTCAGGGCTTGCCGCCACGCTTGCTTCAAGCGCGTTTCCTGATATGTCCATGGCAACGGTTCCGGGAGCGATATTCTCGGTCTGGCATAACATCTCCGGCGCGGTTCTTGCCGGAATATACAGGAGAATTGATGATCAGAGTAAGGGAGGATCAGATTTCCCTAAACAAATTGGTTGACATCATGAAATACATATGTATAATAAAAGCATGAACAGTTGAGCAAACGTTCATATTTAGATCCGCAGGAAACCGATGTATTGGGATCGGGCGGTGAGGAAACAAGTCCATTAAGTGTTATCCAAAACAAACAGGAGGAAAGTTTGAAATGAAAAAATCTTACAAGATCGATGTGGACTGCGCAGCTTGTGCCGAGAAGATGGAAGTGGCGGCGAAGGAGACCGAAGGCGTGAAGGACTGCACCGTTTCCTTTATGACCCTGAAGATGAAGGTGGAGTTTGAGGACGGCGCGGATGTGGACGCGGTCATGAAGAACGTGAGGGAAAACTGCAAGAAAGTCGAGGATGACTGCGAAGTCTTTCTGTAAGAATCACACGATCATCATATGACCGGCGAAGTCTTCCTGTAAGCCGGCCGAAACGCACAGACGTGAAACCGAAAACAGCGATGTCAACCACATAAAAAGAGGTTGCGCATGAATAAAAAACAGAAAAATCTTCTGATCCGCATTATCGTGGCCACGATCTTCTTCGTGCCCCTGTACCTGATCTCCGAGGAATTCGTCCATGTGGAGATGCCCCATTGGGCGCTTCTGATCCTCTTTATCATTCCCTATCTGGTGGTGGGGCATGATATCCTGCGGAAGGCGCTGATGGGCATCAAAAACAGGCAGGTCTTCGACGAGAATTTCCTGATGACCGTGGCCACCATCGGCGCCATCGTTCTGGGAGAGTACGGCGAAGGCGTGGCGGTCATGCTGCTTTATCAGGTGGGAGAGCTCTTCCAGAGCTACGCCGTGGGCAAGAGCCGTAAGAATATCAGCGAGCTCATGGACATCCGGCCGGATTACGCCAATATCGAAAACGAGGACGGGGAGCTTGACCGGGTGGATCCCGATGAGGTGGAGGTGGGATCCGTGATCGTGATCAATCCGGGGGAGAAGGTGCCCCTGGACGGCATCATCAAAGAAGGGACCTCCGCGTTGAACACCTCGGCCCTGACCGGGGAGTCCAAGCCCAGGGAGGTGGCACCGGGCGACGAGATCTTAAGCGGCTCCATCAACATGACCGGGGTTTTGAAGGTGGAGACCACCACGGAGTTCGACGAGTCCACCGCCGCCAAGATCCTGGATCTGGTGGAGAATGCGGCTTCCCGGAAGTCCAAATCCGAAAACTTCATTTCAAAATTTGCCAGATATTATACGCCTCTGGTGTGCTACGCGGCTCTGGCCCTGGCCCTGATCCCGCCCATTATCGCAATGACAACGGGCTTCGGCATGGCAGGCTATGAGGATGCCATGCACCTCTGGAGCGACTGGATCCTGAGAGCCTGCACCTTCCTGGTGATCTCCTGTCCCTGCGCGGTGGTGATCTCCATCCCCTTAAGCTTCTTCGCGGGGATCGGCGGCGCCAGCAACCAGGGGATCCTGGTGAAGGGCTCCAACTATCTGGAGACCCTTTCCGAGGTGAAGGTCATAGCCTTTGACAAGACCGGGACCATCACCAAGGGGAATTTCGTGGTGACGGATGTGCACCACGCCACCATCGACGAGGCGCAGCTGCAGGAATACGCGGCCCTGGCGGAATGCCATTCCTCTCACCCCATCGCCAAGAGCCTGGAGAGCGCCTACAGAGAGGCTTCCGGCGGGAAGCGCCTGGATCCCACCAGGGTCAGCGATATCCGGGAGATCAGCGGCCACGGCATTATCGCGAAGGTGGACGGCAAAGAGATCGCCGTGGGGAATGAAAAGCTGATGGTGCAGGTGGGGGCGGACTACAAGCCCTGCCACCATGTGGGGACCATCATCCATGTGGCCATCGACGGCGCCTACAGCGGCCATATCGTCATCGCGGACGAGATCAAGGAGCACTCGAAGGAAGCCATGGAGCAGCTGAAGGCTGCGGGAGTTTCGAAGACCGTGATGCTCACAGGCGACGCGAAGAGCGTGGCAGAAAAGGTGGCGGCAGAGGTGGGAGTTTCCGAATTCCGTGCGGAGCTTCTGCCGGCGGACAAGGTCACGGCGGTGGAAGCGCTGTTAAAGGAGTGCACCGGAAACGACAGGCTGGCCTTTGTGGGAGACGGCATCAACGACGCTCCCGTGCTGTCCCGGGCGGATATCGGCATCGCCATGGGGGCTTTGGGATCGGACGCGGCCATCGAGGCGGCGGATATCGTGCTGATGGATGACGATCCCTTAAAGATCGCCAAGGCCATCAAGATCTCCCGGAAG
>CAMNLO010000027.1 GCA_946543095.1 uncultured bacterium | reverse complement strand
CGGCGTCGACCTCCTCGTTGTTTGGCATCGTCACAACGGTGTTGTCTTCCATCTCGGACAGGGCCGCTTCGATATCTTCCCTTCTTTTGATATTCTCCCTGACGGATGCAAGCTTTTCCTTCAGCTCTTCGGTCAGAGCCAGATACCTGGTGCGGTAATCCTCTTTGGGAACATCCTCTCCATTTTCTTTTTTCTTGTTCTCTTCTTCAGAGATCCTGGTCATCCGGTCCTCGAAGCTGTATTCGTCATATTCATCCTTCATCTGCTCGATCTTGCCGACCGCAGTCTTGACGACCCAGCCGACTGCCTGCTTGACGTCGTTTACCACTCCCTTCACAAGCTTCGCCGTTTTTGCGGCATACGTGGCGGTGATGATCCCTGCTTTGCTGTTCTTGATCTTATTTCCGATCCAGGTAGCGCCCGTCTTGATGCCGCCCCAGATCCCCTTGAAGAACATGACTGCTCTGTAATCCAGCGTGTTATGCTGTTTTTTGTATTCCCAGAGGGCTTCCTTTGCCTTCTTCTCCAGCTCTTCCTTTTCTTTTTCTATCCGTTTCTGCTCTTCCTCTTTGTGTCTTTTTTCATCCTGCTCCAAAAGCCACTTTGCCTTCTTCTCATCCTTCTCTTCCTGCTTTTTCCTGGCTTTTGCCTCTCTCTCGGGACGGCTCTTCTCCCGTTTTTCGATCGCCTTATCGATCAGGCTTACCAGAGGGGCCACGGGAGTATATTTCAATGCTTTTTTCGAGAAATTCCCCGCGGTCTTAAATGCCGCAGGCAGCTTTTTCTTAAAGAAATTCCCGACGCTCTTCTTGGCTCTCTTTAATCCGCTGATCACAGAGAAGAGGAATCTTTTCTTTTTGCTGAGGCCCTTTTTCGCTCCGGTTTCCGTGTCCGTGTCCAGAACGCCGTTTTCCTGTTCCTGCATATCCGCTTTGGCGGCATCCTGATCCTCCTGCTGCGTCTCATCCTCTTTGCCGATGCCCGCAACCTGGGAGGCTCCCGTGGTGGTTTTAAAGATATCCGACGGTTTTTTCGAAGTGTCCGATGCTTCTTCCTTTTCCTCCTCCGTCACCTGTGCATTGGTCATCATGTTTGCTTCCGTGTTCGTGGAATCCTGGGTGAGATCTTCGGAAACACCTTCCTCTGCGGCCACCACCTTGTCGCCCTCGATCGTTATCTCGGGCGCTTCTTCTTCCTTCTCCTCTTCCTTTGCTTCTTCCTTCTGCGCCTCGTCTTCGGTCTGAGCTTCCGTTTCGCTCTCGACCTCATTATCCGCAGTTTCGGAGTTTTCCTGAATGATATTATCCAGATCAGCAGTGGTCTGGTCGTCTTCGATCTTCCTGCTTTCTTCCGTGAGTTCCTGGGTGGCTGTTGTTGAATCCGGCATACTCATCCCCCTTTCCGATACACGGCTGTCCCGAACGAATTCCATCCATTCGTTCAGGGCATCCTTGCTCAGAGAATATGTTCGTGTTTGAGCAGGCTCAAACCGCAGTTGCTTTCTACGCTTACTATATATACGGGATTATACCAAAAATTCCGGGAAAAATCTGTAAAATTATCGAAACTGTTCAGAACCCGCATCCGGAATCGCATAATGCAGAATAAAATGCGGCGAAACGCATTCCGTATGACAAGGATAGATGTGTATTACCGCCGTTTTTGGCATTTCGTTAAACTTTTATGCAGATCAACCGGAAGAGATGTCATGAAAAAACCGGGATCAATGAGCCTTTCTTAACCAAACACTTGCCTTACATCATTCCTGTATTTCTGTTCGATCATAGCATAATCCCGTGACATCGTTTCTCTGGCATTATCGATCATATTCTTCAGCCGTTCAAAGACTTCTTTTTCCTTCTTTGAACAGAGCGATCCCACTTCGGGGGAGAACAGATCCCCAAGCTTATCAAGCTTTTCCTTTGAAGCCCAGTACTGATAGAGTCTGTCGTACTCTGCATCCTTCTCTTTGAGGATCGATTCCGCCAAAAAAACAGTAGTGGATTCCTGGTACAGCCCCGCAAAGGTTTTTGATTCATCGATCTGTGCGCCACGGAAGATATGATCCCTGAACCTGTTCATCCAATTCACGGGATCCGCATCCACTGCCTTATCTGCGCTCTTAAAGCCCATCCCCTTTACAAGGGCGGTGAATTCCCTTTTCGTCTCCTCATACTCAGCTTTCACGGCCTGCTTTTTCTTCTCTTCATAGATCGAGTCTGCACTGCTGCCCATTTTGAATCCGGTGCCGGATTTCAAGGCCATCAGTCCGTCCAGATATTCCGACATGGTCTTGCCTGCAAACCCCGCATCCAGCATCCGTCTCCTGTACCGTTCCACTTCCTTAAGGGATTTTCCCGCAATATCCTTCTTAGCAAGGAGCACATAGCAATCCGATCCCAGGATCTTCTTCCGAGCGGTGTAGTCTTCGTAGATCTCCTTCAGGGTCTCAAGCTTTACTCGAAAAACCTTGTCCCTGTTGCCCGGGGAGGCATACTTTTCCCCTGCCTTTTCCATATCCCCCAGGAGTCTGTCCGCTGCCATAAGGGCCTTCAGCTTCGGGTAGTTCTCCTGGTATCTGCTCAGAAATTCTTCCGTGCTGTGATAATCAAAACCTGACAGATCCGTCTCATCCATGATATGCTTCTCATAGATCTCCAGCATTGCCTGTCTGTCTGAACGCACCTCGCGCTGCGCCCCGGCATCGTCCTTGTCCGGGGAGCTGTTCGCGCTGTTTAAAAGCTTGTGAAAGTCCTTAAACTCCCTGTCCTTCGTCCAGGCTCTCCTGTGGCCCTGCTCTCTCTCATACGCCATCCAGGTGGCATAATCGCTGAGTTCTTCGAAATACTCGTTTTCTTTTTTCACCTCCGTCAGATAGGTCCGGGATGCGCCGTCACTGCTCTTCAGTATTCTTTCGTAGTCTTCCTTCATGAAATCGATCAGGGCAGTGCGTTTCTTTTTCTGGTATGAAAAGTCTGCATTGTTGATCCCGATAAACACTCTGTGCTTTTGCTCCATCTTTTGTTTGCGTTTACCGATCTGGGAGCTGCTTAAGGTCTTAAGCCCCAGAGTCCTCATCCTGCTGTTGATCCTCTCCCCGGCGGTCTCTTCAAGCTGCTGATGAGTCCTGTTGACCCGGATAAAGACAGCAAGACTGTCCTCCTTGTCCCGATACTTTCGCCGTGCCTTGGAAGACATCATGTCGATCCTGTTTACCACATACTGATCGGAAGTATTCATCTTCCGGTTCTGGATCTCTCTCTGTCTTTCCAGGAACTCTTCCCCGGAAACTCCGGCCTCCCGAAGATCCGCTGTCTGGGAAAGGGTAGCGTGCTTATGCAGCGAAAGCAGTTCTTCCTCTTCCATTTTCTGTACTCTATACACGTAATCGTCCTGCATGATCATCTCCTTTCCTGCTGATCACCCTGTTCATTCTGCATAGCTGGGGGCAAAAGACCTTTTGACCCCAACATCATATGGTAGCATTTCCCTGTTTTGATTACTACAGAAAATGTGATGATTACTACAATTCACTTGATTTTTACCGGTATTTCTCAGCGAATTAGTTTACATAATGTCTATAGAAAAGATTATCAGAAGTCAAAAAAAGAAACCCCAGAAGTCACGGTATTTCGTGATTTCTGGGGCTTTTTCTTTCCAGCTGATGACCAGAATTGAACTGGTGACCTCATCCTTACCAAGGATGCGCACTACCGACTGTGCTACATCAGCCTGCCGTTCGCTGCGCCATAAGGCTTCGCGACTCAGCAAATGGTATTCTAACAAATGAATACAGGTTTGTCAACGCATTATTTTCAGTACATCACCTCATCATCCATTTTGTTCTCCTTACGGTGCCGCAAAAAGGCGGTCATCCTGTCCATGATCAGGTAGAAATCCGGCAGCACAAGAAGGGTCAGGACCGTGGAGGCCAGAAGCCCGCCGATGATGACCAGGGCCATGCCCTGCATCATCTGTCCGTTTTCCCCTGCGCCGATGCCCAGAGGGATCATGGAGAGAATGGTGGTGAGGGTGGTCATCAGGATGGGACGGATCCGGATGGAGGCCGCCTTCACCAGGGCATCCTCCAGCTCGATCTCGGTCCTTAAGGAATTCGCCGTGTCCACAAACAAAATCCCGTTATTCACCACGATCCCCATCAACATCAAAAAGCCCATGAGGGAAACCATGGAGATGGTGGCCCGCACCGCCGCCATAAACAGGAAGGAGCCGATGAGGGCGAAGGGGATGCAGAGCATGACCATCAAAGAGAACTTGGGGCTCTCAAACTGCATGGCCATCACCAGGAACACCAAAAACACCGCGGTCAGGATGGCCTTCACCAGATTGGAGATCTCATCCCCCATCATGTCATCCTGGACGCTCTTGATGGGTTTGACTCCCTCCGCGAAATCGAAGTCCGCCACAAAGGCCTCGATGGCCTTCTCCGTCTCGAACCGGGTGCTGGGAAGCATATAGCAGGTCAGGGCGATATCGGAAAACCCGTCCAGTCTGGTGAGGGTCTCCATGGCGTCCACGTATTTGATGGCCGCAATATCCCTGAGGGGCACCGAGCTTCCCGCGGCAGTGGAAAGCTCCACGTCCAGAAGGGCATTCAGATTGTCATAGAGTCCTTTGGGATACTCCAGCTTCACACTGTACTCATCTCCCTGATACTGGACCTTGCAGGCCTCCAGGCCGCCGATCACATGGCTTAACTCCGTGGCCACCTGCACCGGAGTCAGGCCGTAGCTCATGGATTTTAAGGGATCCACCACCACCTTGGCCTGGGTGCTGGATTCCTGGGCTTCGGAGTGGACATTCACGATGCCGGGAAGCTTCCGCAGCTCCGCCTGCAGCCGTAGGGTCTCGGACTTCACCAGGTTATGGTCATAGCCCTGCAGCTCGATATCCTTGCTGGCTCCTGAGGAGGACATGGAACCGTTGCCGGAGCCGCCGGCGGAAACATTGATATCCACCCCTGTGAGATCCGCGGTCTTGTTGATCCAGTCCTCCACCTTATCGTCCGTCTCGCACCTGGTCTTGTCCAGCTTCAGGGAAAGCGATGCGGTGGCGGAGCTGGTCAGCATGGAGCCGCCCCCCACGGATAAGGTGACATGGGACACATCCGGATCCTCCATGGCAAGCTTCTCCAGTTCGGTCATGACCCGGTTCTTCGCCTCCAGATTCGTTCCGGAGCGGAAGGACACGGAAACATCCACCACGCCCTCATCCGCCTGAGGCATCATCTCCACGTTCAACGTGGTGGCAGCCAAGACGGAGATCACCAGAGCCGCTATGGTGGCAAGCACTACGACCACCTTTCTGTGGAGCAGGGTATGCAGGAAGGGCTCGTAAACGGAGCGGAATTTTTCCAGCAGCCTGTTTGACGGAATGTCCGTTTTCTCTTTGGGCTTGAAAAGATTATAGAACAGGGGCACCAGCGTCATAGCGGAGATCAGGGACGCCGTCATGGCGAACACGATGGTCCAGCCCAGCTGGGTGAACATCTGGCCGCTCATGCCGCTCATGGTGGCAAGGGGCAGATACACCACGATGGTGGTGATGGTGGAGGCCACAATGGAGGCCGTCACCTCCCTTGTCCCGTCCTCCGCCGCCTTGCGGAAATCGCAGCCCTGCTCCCTGGCCCTGAAGCAGCTCTCCACCACCACGATGGAATTGTCCACCATCATTCCGATGGCGATGACCAAAGCGCCCAGGGTCACCACGTTTAAGGAAAAGCCCGCCATGCTCATGAGGATGACTGTCACAAACAGAGAGATGGGCATAGAGGATCCCACGATGAGGGAGGCCTTGATATCCCCGAAGAAAATAAACAGCACCGCCATGGAGAGGACCACGCCGATGATCAGTGTCTCCCCTACGGATTTTAAGGAATTTATAATGGACTCACTGGAGTCATAGGTGACATCAAACTGAATGGCGGGATTCTCCGTCCTGATCTCCTCCAGCTTTTTCCTCACATCATTTGCCACGTTCACGGTCCCGTAGCTCTGATTCTTCGTAATGGAGATCTGGACATTGTCCCTGCCGTCATATCTTGCGATGGAGGTGGCTTCCTGCTCCGCGTCAATGATATCCGCCACCTCGGAGAGCATCAGGGTCTGCCCCTTGGGCGTCGCGATGGGAAGATTCTTTAAAAGCTGCACCGTATTGAAATCCTGACCCGCAGTCACTGCCACTGCCTGGTCTCCCTGGTCCACGGAGCCTGCCGGGTAGGAAAAGTCCGCCGCCTTAAGCACTCCCGAAAGAGCGCTCATGGTCAGGCCGTACTGCTTCATCATTTCCGGGCGGAGCCTGATCTGGATGTAACGGGTCCTGCCGCCGGTGGTGCTGACCTCTGCGATGCCCTGCACCGTTTCCAGCTTCTTGACCACATCCTCCTCGATGACCGTGGCCAGATCGATATCTCCCACCTCAATGGCGGAGATCCGCATGATGGGCATGGAATTCATGTTCATTTCAATGATGGTGGGGCTTTTGGCGTCCGAGGGCAGATTCATGGAGGCCGTCTCCAGAGCCGCCCTCAGATCATCATGGGATTTCTGGATATCCACGCCGTATTCAAACATGAACACCACCATGGAAATGTTTTCGGCAGAGCGGCTGTTGATCAGGCGGACTCCCGTTAAGGTCTCCCCGGCGTCCTCGATCTTCGTGGTCACCAGCTCCTCCACGCTCTCCGGATCCGCTCCCGGATATTGGGTCAGAACCGCCAGAACCGGCAGCTCGATGTCCGGCGTCAGCTCCATCTTAAAGCTGAAAATGGAGGAGATGCCGAAGACCATCAGGGCCAGTACCAGCATGATGCAGGAGACGGGGCGCTTCAGCGCCAGTTTTGTCAGCCCCATTTATTTGCCCTCCTCAGGGCTATCGTCCCCGGCTTTGTCTGCCTCCTCCTTGGATTCCACCACTCTGACCGCCGCCCCGTCGGAAAGCTGGGGGGACCAGGTGGTGATGACGGTGTCTTCCTCCGTAAGCCCTTCTGCCACGGCGATCTGCGTGTCGTTAAAGATCCCGGTGGTGATATAGGTCTTCACTGCCTCCCCATCCTTCGCCACATACACATAGGGACTGCCGTCCTCATAATATACCGCGCCATAGGGAATCATCAGCGTCCCCAGGGCGGAATAGGTATTTGCCTTCACCTTCACGGACACGCCGCTGGCAAGGCTTTCCGTATTCTTCGTAATGGAGCCCTTGATCTTGAAGAGACCTGTAGCGCTATCCACCGCGTCCGCGATCTCCGTGATCTTTGCCTCATAAACCGTGCCGTTTCTCTCCACCTCCAGAAGATCGCCCAAAGAAAGGGTGTTCCGCACATCCTCGCTGACATTGAAGGTCACGGTCATGGAATTCTGGTTCACGATGGTGTAGGCCGCCTTGGCGGAGGTGGCATTGTTATGCAGCTCCACATTCTTTTCCTGGATGATGCCGGAAATGGGCGCTGCCACACTGTAATAGGAAAGGGATAATTCCGCCTGCTCGATGTTCACGGCAGCGGTCTCCGCGCTTGCGTGGGCAAGAGAGGCCTGGGCAGCCGCGGTTTCCTTTCCCAGCTCCAGCTTCTCCGTGGTGCTGGCGATGTTCCTGTCGGTTTCCGTGTTGGTGACAAGATTGGTGCCCTGGGTATTGTTCTTGTTTTCCTTTGCCTGGGCCAGATTGTTCTTCGCCTGCTGGACACTCATGGAGGCGGCGGCGATCTGATCGTCCAGAGTTTCCTGGGAGGCCTTTACGGAATCCCTGGTGCTCTGAAGCTGTGCCTTCCTGTCATTTAAAAGAGCCCGCTCCGCGGAATCCGTGGCATCCTTCAAGGCATCATCGATCTCATCCAGCGCATTGTCCAGCTCGTTCCTGCGGCCCTTCAGGGTGTCCTTGTTATCATTCAGATTGTTCAGATTGATCTCCGCCTGCTTCACCGCCAGCTCCGCATTCTTGATAGCGGTGTCCAGGCTGTCCATGCTGCTTTCCTGTCCCACGATCTGCAGCACCTTCTGGTTGTTCATCTGATCGATGGTACTGGCCTCGTTGAGCTCGGCATTGGCCACACCGATCTCTGCCTGCTTCACCTGGGCTGCTGCGGAAGCGGCTCCTGCCTGGGCCACTGCCAGACCGATCTGGGCGGCCTGATCGTCGATGGTGAACAGGATGTCGCCCTCATTCACATAGTCGCCCACTTCGAAATTGACACTGGTGACTTCCCCCTGGACCTTGGGGAAAACCTCCACGGTGTCTTCGGGGGATATTGTTCCCATGAAATCATTCTGGAGCACCAGATCTCCGGTCACCGGATTCTGTGCTTCTACATTAATGGTAAGATCCTGCTCCTCTTCCACCTCCTGTTTTGCACAACCCGTCAGGGATGAGAGGGCGATCAGTCCCGCCAGCAACAGGGCGGCTTTCCTGTGTGTGCTACACTTAGTATGCTTCATACACATTCTCCTCTACATATTGCGGTTTTGAACAGAGTTATATTAATCCTTTTATATAAAAAAAGCAATAAACTTTTATATTATACATGAGGCATTCAGTTATGTAAACAAATTATGTGAATTAGCATTGAACCCAGCGAATTCACAAATATCATATGAGACGAATGCTTGCATTCGGGCTCATATGTATTTGGGAATTCATTGGGCGAAAGCCCACAGTCCGGGAATCGCATGCACTATGCGATTCTCGGACCTGGGTTCTCACTGCAATACCGCCTTCTTTAATTTCCCTCTGGCTCTCTGCAGGGCGTTGTCCGTAGATTTGGCTTCTTTTCCCAGAAGCTTTGCGATCCTGGATGTGGAAAGCCCCGTCATGGACAGGCCGAACACTTCCTTCTCCAGGGGAGACAGGTTTTTTTCGATATAATCCTCCAGCGCCTCTCTGTTTTCCTCGGCGATCATCAGGCTCTCCGGATCCAGGCCCAGATCCGGCGTTTCCTCCGCCTCATCAATGGAAACGGAAAGGTTTAAGGGGGTATGCTTTTTCCTCTGGCCGCTGCGGATGGCGGAATAGAGCTTCCTTTCCACCAAAAGCTCCGCAAAAGTGGAAAAGGACGCGGCCTTCTCCGGCTCGTATTCCCGGATGGCCGTAAAGAGCGCGATCATCCCCTCCTGCAGCAGATCCTCCCTGTCGCCTCCCAGAAGGAACATGCCTCTGGCCTTTCTGCGCACCAGGCCCTTGTAGCGGGCCAGAAGCTCCTCTGCCGCGGGAATGCTGCCGGAACGGTATTCATTTAAAAGCTCTTCGTCGCTTTTGGACCCCATTATTTCACTTTTCCTGCTGCCTTCATTCGATTGCGCACTATCTCGTAGGATAATATTCCTGCTGCCACTGAGGCGTTTAAGGAATCGATCTCCCCAAACATGGGGATCCTGGCCAGCAGGTCGCAGTGTTCCCTCACCAGACGGGATAAGCCCTTCCCCTCCGATCCGATCACCAGGCCGATGGGACCGGTGAGATCCAGGGAATACATTTCCTCTCCGCCGGCATCCGCGCCCACAAACCAAAGGCCCTGCTTCTTTAAGTCCTCCATGGTGCGCACCAGGTTCACCACCCTGGCCACGGGAGTGTAGTTTACTGCGCCGGCGCTGACCTTTGCCACGGTCCCCGTCAGGGGGCAGGCATTGTCCTTCGGGATGATGAGGCCGTGGGCTCCCGCCTGATTGGCGGTCCGCAGGATGGCTCCGAAATTATGGGGATCCTCAATGCCGTCCAGAAGCACCAGAAAGGGATCCTCCCCCTTGTCCTTTGCACCGGCAAGAAGGGTCTTAACCTCTGTGTAGGTGTAGCCCGCGATCTTTGCGGCAACGCCCTGATGTGCGCCGTTCTCCGTCATGGAATCCAGCAGCTTCTTCTCCACGAAGCGCACCGGCAGATCCTTTGCCTTTGCCTCCCGTTTGATGGTCAGGATGGGGCCTTCCTTTGCCCCGTCCAAAATGTAGAGCCTGTCGATGGGCCTGCCCATCCGCAGGGCTTCCAGCACCGGATTGCGGCCGAATATCAGATCTTCGCTCATTGTTCCTCCAATGCCGCTTCAGCGGCAACCCGAGTGTTCCTCTGCTGCTCTGATCACTGCGTGAAACAATTCCAGAAGCCGCTCGTCCCTTCCCGATAAATACAGAAAGCCAAAGAGGCATTCCAACCCCGTGGCCTTCTGATAGTCCGCATGGGATGCGTTTCTGGTGTGGGAATGGGTATCGGTGTTGCGGCCCCGCTTATAAACGGCAAGCTCCTCTTCACTGAAGAAGTCCTCCTCCAGAAGGGCGTCCACACAGGCTGCCTGGGAGACCGCTTTCGAAAAACGCACCCCCTGTCTTTGCAGCTCGTCCGCGGGCCTGTTGCCCTCAGACAGAAGCTTTGTCCTGACAAGGAGCTCATAGACTCCGTCGCCGAGATAGGCAAGGGCCCCGGGGGAATAGGTCCTGATGTCCGGCAGGTCCTTCCCCGCAAGCAGCTTCCCTAGGCCCGTTTCCATTTCACTCCTTCGCGGGTGTCCTCCAGGAGGATCCCCTTGGAGAGCAGCTCGTCCCGGATCTCATCCGCTCTGGCGTAGTTCTTCGCCTTTCTGGCGGCCTTTCTCTCCTCGATCAAAGCCTCGATATCGGAATCCAAAAGCTCCTCCCCGGCAAAACGGATCCCCAGAATATCCGTCAGGGAAAGCAGCAGCGTCTGCAGCTTTTCCAGATAGCCCTTTGATCCGCCCTCCGCGTTTACATTGATGAAGCGCACCA
>CAMNLO010000026.1 GCA_946543095.1 uncultured bacterium | reverse complement strand
GGAGACGGGGATCTGCCGGAAGACCTATCTTGCGGTGGCGGAGGGGACAGGGCTTTATGTACCCTGTGCTGCCGGCAGACCTGAGGGCATCCCCTGCGCGGAATCTTCCGCGGCGAAGAAAACGGGACTTAAGAATATCTGCTCGACAGGCAAAACCGAGGATGTCTCTTACGAAAATTCGTCTGCGATGAATGAAGGGGAGCTTAAGCGCTCCTGTACCGGCGAGATGATCCGGGATGCAGATCCAATCTGGCAAGTGATCCGCCTCCCCCTGGGCCCTGTCCCGGGCGTCCTCGCAAAGCAGCAGGTCTGTGAACCGCCCGCAGGAAAGCCCGCCCTCACCAGATTCCTCTGCCTGGGAGAAGCAAAGGGCTGCTCCCTTGTCAAGGCTGAGATCGACACCGGAAGGACCCACCAGATCAGGGTCCACTTCTCGGCCATCGGCCATCCCCTGGTTGGCGACCCCCTCTACGGAACCCCCTCCGGGGAGGCAAAAAGAGCCCTGCTCCACGCCCATCAGGTGATATTCCTGCAGCCCTTCACAGGAAAGAGAATCCGCCTCACCGCCCCCCTGCCGAAGGATATGGCGGAATACTTCCGGTAACACAGCTTCCCTTCACGCACAATGGCAGAGCACCTGAAGCATGCTCCGGAAACAGCCCTTGCCAATTCCCCGAAAAAGGTTTATCATTAAAACCGACTAAATTGATATGTTTTATATCAGGGAAGAACGGTATGAACACAACACCTCAGGAAATGAAACATTCCCTTATCTCCTATTTCAAAAGCGGAGAGGGAAGCGGAAAATGCCTCGGTGTGGAGATCGAGCATTTCACTGTGGAAAAAGAAACGGGAAAGGCTGTCCCCTATGCCGGAAAGAGAGGCGTTCAGGCCATATTACAGGAGCTTGAGACCCATTACGACATCCGCCGGGACTACCGGGAGGAGGACTATCTGGGCTTTGAGACGGAGGAGTTCACCATCACCTTAGAGCCTGCCGCTCAGGTGGAGATCAGCATCGCCCCCAAGGAAAGGATCGCCTCCGTAAAAGAGATCTATGAGGATTTCAGGGCTCATCTGGACCCCATCCTGTCCTCTTACGGCTACGAACTCAGCACCCTGGGCTACCAGCCGAAAAGCCGGGTGGACGACCTTATTCTGATCCCCAAGGAGCGCTACCGGCTGATGGATGCCCATTTCTCCCATACCGGCGACGGCCATGGAGGCCGGGAAATGATGCGGGGCACTGCTTCCACCCAGATCTCCATAGATTACTCTTCGGAAGCGGATTTCCGGGAAAAGATCCGGGCCATCGCCTTCCTGACCCCCCTGATCCAGCTGCTTTGCGACAATGTAACAGCCTTCGAGGGCAGCCCCTTTTCCGGGCACTTAAAGCGCACGGACATCTGGAGGCGGACGGATCCCGCCCGCTGCGGCCTACCCCCTCATATCTTTGATGCTTCCTACGGCTACGGGGACTACGCGGATTATCTTCTGGATATGCCTATGATCCTGTTTCACAAAGGAGAGACCACCTTGTCCACGGGCATGGACACCCCAAAGGAGATCTACGCGGAGCGGGATTTTGACACCGAGGATGTGCGTCATGTCCTTTCCATGGCCTTCCCGGATGTGCGCCTGAAAAGCTATCTGGAGATCCGGGGAGCGGATTCCCTGCCTAAGGAGAAAATGCTTGCCTACTGCGCCTTCATCAAGGGGATCCTGTATTCCGGGGAGGGGCTTAAGGAATGCGGCCGCATGATCCGCGACCTGAAGATCGGGGAAGGGGATGTACAAAGGGCTCAGGACGACCTTATGGAAAAGGGCTGGCAGGGCATGCTCTACGGGCAGAGAGCGGAGGACTTTGCAGCCGGTCTTCTGAAGCTGGCAGAAAGAAACCTTCCCCGGGAGGAGCAGGAGTTCCTGCTGCCCTTTTTGAAAGAACGGGGGCTTTACTGAGATGCCCGCATCCAAAGCTTGCGCAAAGCCCATGATCGGCATCCCCCTCTGGGTACAGAGGGATGCGGTGCCGAGAGTGGTGGTAAACCACGCCTATGTCCGTGCCGTTGATCAAAACGGCGGCATTCCCCTTCTGCTCTCTCCCATGGCAGCACGATCCCTCCCTGCACAGCTTTCTTTGATGGATGCTCTTCTCCTGCCCGGAGGCTTTGACGTAAACCCCTCCCTTTATCTGGAACAGAAGCTTCCGGAATGCGAGCAGTTAAGAGAGGATATCGACAACGAATGGTACTCCATCCTCTCAGAGGCGGTGAAGCGCCGGCTCCCCATCTTGGGGATCTGCCGGGGGATGCAGTATCTGAATATCTATTTCGGCGGAAGCCTGTACCAGGATATGCAGTATCAGGAAAAGAATACGGAGCAGCATGTCCTGACCCACACCCAGAAATGCGCCAGAAAGGAAGCTTCCCACAAGATAAGAGTCCTGGAAGGCTCTCTTCTGGCCTCATGGCTTTTATCCGCCGGGGAGCACTCCGTAAACTCCCTCCACCATCAGGCGGTAAAGCAGCCGGGAAATCATCTGGAGGTGTCTGCCCTGGCATCTGACGGGACTGTGGAAGCCATTGAGAATAAGGAGCGGCTGATCCTAGGGGTGCAGTGGCATCCGGAGGAGCTGTGTGAGGAGCATGCCTCCATGAAGGCCCTGTTTCAGAGCTTTATCGGAGCAGCTTCGGAACAGAAGGAGGCCCGGAATGCTTAAGGAAAGACAGCGGAAGCTCCCCCCGGATCTTCCATTTTATGTAAACCAGCTGGAGCATGAGGATATTCCCTATGAAACGGGGTTGAACGCCACCAGAGAGCAGCGGGAGAAGCTGATCGAAGCCGCCAATATCAAATGCGCGGGCTGCGGCATCTGCAGCGGCAGTATGCTGATCACGGAGCTGACGGGCAGAAGGCTCTCCCTGGAGGAATACCGGGATCTTTCCTACCTTTCCAAAGCCAATCTGGATCCCGGCACGGATATGAATATCTACGGGCATGCCCTTTGTGAACGTTTCGATCTGAACATGGAGGTCAGCGACAGGGCGGAGGATCTGATCTCATGCCTTGAGCACGGGGGACGCGCCATCATCAATGTGGGGGGAGACCACGAGGGACACAAAGGGGTCTTCTCGGATGTGGGACATTATATCTTCGCCAGACACTATCTGAAAAAAACCGCCGAGTTCGAGATCCTGGATCCCGCCTTCCGCCCCGGTAAATTCGACAGTCCGGAGGTCTCCGCTCAGGTCAGGACCGAGGGCTTTGTCTGCTACTGCAAAGCGGATCTTCTGACGGTGGAAACGGAAAACCGCTCCCCCGGGTATTATCTTTTCCGGCTGAATCCCTGACCCCCCCACCGATACGCCATCCTTTTCTAAGGAAATGCTGATCTCTTCAGCGGGAATGATATTTCATAAACTCCGCCGATTCGCAAAACACCTCTTCGCAGCGGGAGAACTCCGGCCAAAGCAGCATAAACCCGTGCATCATGCCCCGGATCCGTATGCATCTTACCGGATCCCCCGCCTCCGAAAGCATCTCTGCAAAGGTCTCACCATCCTCTCTTAAGGGATCCATTTCCGCCGTGACGATCAGAGTGCGGGCAGCAATGTTCTTATTCCGGCATTTTCCCGGATCCCGGTAGGCTGCCAGCTCTCCCTCCCCCGGACCGTATGCTTCCTCGCAGTCCAAAAGCATCTGTTTTGGCAGCACATGATTGCCATTGCCGTACAGCTCCATGGTTTTGGATTCCTCAATGAGCACAGCCCCGAAGGTTCCGTAGTAAAGGAGCTGGCCTTCTATGAAGGGACCCTTTCGGTCTCTTGCAAGGAAGGTGAGGGAAGCGCTGATGGCTGCCCCGGAGCTGTCGCCGCCGGTAAAGATGCGCTCCGGATCTCCGCCGTATTCCGCCCCGTGCTCCCTCGCCCATAACAGCGCCCTGAAGGCATCCTCAAGAGCTGCCGGAAAGGGATGCTCCGGCGCCAGCCGGTATCCCACGGAGATCACCAGGGCTTCGCATTCCTTTGCAAGCCTGCGGCAAAGGTTATCGTGGCTTGGGATGTTGTGCATCACAAAGCCGCCTCCGTGAAAATAAAGAAGGATCGGATGAGGGCCCGGCGACGGCAGATACAGGCGCAGGGCAAGGGGTTCTGTTTCCCCCTCCTCTCCTTTCGCAGAAGGGATCAGGACATCCTGCACTTGAGAAAGCTCCACCAGGACCTTTCTATCATTGTATATTTCGTCAAGAGCTGCCCGGATCTTCTCCACAGGCAGCTTCCCGAAGGGTGAAGTGAACACAGCGCCCCGGTAGTATTCAGCCACCTGGGGATCCAGGGCTCCTTCCGGGAAATCCGCTTTTGAAATGACCGGCTCCCACATAAGCCTTTCCTTTCATCTGTTATCAGTTACAATCTCGGCATAAATGTCTCGTTTCTTTAGCCGACGGAAATTTATTCTTTTGTAAAGCACCAGGGGATGACCACGCCGTTGAGATTGCTCAGCCAGGTGGTGCCGTTCTTTCTCCTGACGTTAAGGGGCGTGATGATCACGGAGTTCTGCACCTGCACCTTGGCCTCCCCCGCGCTGTCGGAAAGAGAGCCGGATGCGCTGATGACATAGACCCTGCCCTCCACTGTTCCCAGATAGATCATGGTGTGGCCGGGCATGTATAAGGGCACTCCGGGAACACAGCTGCTGATCCCCAGGGTTTTTGTCGCCTCGTCCCAGGCGGAAATATCCGCCAGGGTCCCGGGAACATTCTTCTGCCAGTTGGTGTTCCTGGGCATTTCCATTCCGAAGCATTTATAGATATTCCTGACAAAGGCGGAGCAGTCCACGGAATCCAGCATCCCTCCCCAGCCATAGGTGTTCCCAAGGTATTTGAAGGCCAGGTTCACGATATTCCCGGAGGTCAGGGGAAGGTACCCCACGCTCACATCCTTGTTCTGGGCGATCAGAGCGATCTGCTTTTCACATTTCCCATTATCATCCCTGGTGGGAAGATACACCACATAGTTATTCCAGGAGCCTCTCGGCCCGATATTGGGAGGGATCTGCCCCTCCGGCACCAGCTTCAGCACAGTCCCCATGGTCAGCTTCACGCCGGAGGTCTTTGGCATATAATGGGATTCCGAAAGGCTGAATTCATCCGTTGTCACCACGATGAACTTCTCCTTCGGCGAGGTCTGCCACATGGCAAGCCACTGGGATTTGTCAGAACAGATGGCAAGATCCGCGGCCATGACCCATCCGCTTATATTGCTGGAGCTTCCATAGTAAAAGGGAATGCCGTTCACCGCCGCATACTGCTTCACCAGAAAGGGTTCATTCACACGAAGAGAGCTTAACACCGCTTCATCATCGGAATCCCTCTCACTGTAGCCGATGTAATCATAGGTGGGAACGGACCTGATCTGGGTCTGTGCCACTGCCAGGGCATATTTCGGATACAGCTTCCCCTCCCATCCCGTGGTCAGGATCGCTGCGGCCAGAGCGGTATAATAGCTGTTTACATCCACAGGGACGCTGTTTGCGTAAACTGCCTTTTGCGGCATCTCCCTGATGACGGCTTCCCCCAGCTTATCCCTGAGAGCCCCTGCGTCATAGGAGCCGTCCATGGCCGTGAGATCATTCATGTTGCACTCAGGCGTTTTCAGCGCCAAAGCGTTGTAGTCCGCGATCCGCTCGGCCGACATTAAGACCTTGTCCGCCTCCGCGTTCAGGCCGTTCCAGTATGCTGCGCTGCACATTTCCTCCGTGACGGAGCTTTCCGTATGCACGGCGGCGGAAACCACTTGCGCATCGGACAGGAGCAGGACAAACGCCGTCATCACAACAACTGCTTTTTGAACAATAGAATGCTTCATCTTTTTTTCCCCTGAATCCTTTCTGTCCGGAACGGATCCGTCTTTTACTGCAGCCTCAGCGCCTGCCCCGCATAGATCCGGTTCGGATCCCGGATGATATCTTTGTTCAGCTCATAAAGCTGTCTCCAGGCGCCTTTGTCTCCCAGGGCCTTTTCCGCGATGGAAGAAAGGCAGTCTCCCGGGATCCCTTTCCCATGTCGTTTTCAACAACGGATGATCTGTCTCTTTCCGGGCAATATGCTCTCAAATGTATTATAACGTTTTCGGCCCGTTTCATCAAACAGACATTCTCCGAATGATCGCAGGCAGGGTGGCATCCCCCGCGCCCTGCCCTTCCGGTGAGCTGACGAACGCTTTGGGCAGGGTTGACCGTTGTTCCCGGAGTGATGGCAGTCTCCCGACAGACCGGGGATCAACAGGATGACTGCATACATCGGTATAAAAAAGGTGATCACCGATTACGTGACCACCTTTTTGATGTTATCCTGTTTGCTTCGCCTGTCTGCCTGACAGGCCCCGGATCAAAGTCCGCAGGGCATTTTATCTACCGCTTTCCCGGACTGTCCGCCGGGCTTAATCGAATCTGCCCAGACTCTGGCTGCCGCCTTCCGACAGCAGGGTCACAAAGATGCCCGCATTGCGTCCCTGATCGTCAAATTCCCAGTAGATCTCATATTTCTCTCCCAGATAGCGGTAAAACTTTTCATACTTTTCCTCCGGGTTTTCCGCATCCTTCCAGCGGTCAATGGAAAGGCCGTCTGTCAGGCCGTAGTAAAGAGCTCCGTCTTTACTGATGGTAATATCGCCGGCTTCCTGTAATTCTCCGTATTCAACGCTGAAATTGTCCATGGAATCCGGTTCATAGGTCATATCCATCTTCGCCAGGGTCTTTTCGCCGTTGGAGGAGGCCTTAAAATACAGGTCCGTTCCGAAGATCACCGGCGAATACCCGGGAACGAGGCTCAGCACCACATCTGTTCCGCTGAGGACATGGCACAGATGCAGGGATTCGTCATCGGCGTCGTCCTGATAGAGCAGCCACTGATCGTTCACGAAATAAGGATAATAGATCTCTTTGTCCAGGACCGCTTCGGACTTGCTGCCGTCCAGCTCCGCCTTCCGGAAGGTGTAGTTGGAATCGCTGTAATAGAGCTTGTCCCCCCGGATCTGCAGATATGCCGCTGCATCTTCGATAAGGAGCTCAGGCGTGCCGCCCTCCTTAGGCACCCTGTAAAGCCCGGAACCGTTGTCTCCCCCGTGGATATAATACACATCATCCCCGTACACCGTTACATATTGGGGAACAACGCCTTTTTCCAGCACAGTATGCTTTTCCACATCCGCGAAGCTTCCGTTCTGCACAAGATCCAGACGTGCAAACTCCGGCGTACCGTCCGTGGAATATACCTCTCCGAAGACACTGTCCCCGTCCACGGTGTAAAAGCCGCCGCTCATGAAGGTGCTCATGGCTGCCGTTTCTTCAGGGGTGAAATCGATCACCAGGCTTTCATAGGGATCCGCATTCATCTGCGCCACAGCCTCGGCGCGTTCGCCTGCTGCCTCCCCCTCCCTGCGGATGGTCTTTAAGGCATCGATGATCTCCTGGGACTGCGTGGAGGCCATATCTCCGGATTCACTGGAAACCAGCAGATGGCAGCCGGATTTCTCCTGATAATACTCCCCTAAGCTGATGCAGTAGTGGGTTTCCGCACCGTTAAAGCCTGCCGGGTCTTCATAGGTCCAGCCGAATATGACCCCGTCCAGCTCCAGCTCCTTTTTGTCCTCATGCTCCTCCAGAAGGCTTGAGAATTCATTTTCCGTATCAAAGAAATTGGCATCCGGCAGCCAGATCCTGACACCGGCGGCATCGGAGGAATAACAGCTCCAGGCATCATCATAACGATACCCTGCCGGAAGATCCATGATGAACCCGGAGGCATTCCCCATGGGGATCCCCGTCTGGGCTTCGCCTCCCTTTTCATCCCCCGAAGCGGTCTCCTCCTCCATGGGTACAGCCTCCTCCTCTGTCTCCTCTGTTCCGGAGTCTGCAGAGGCACCACTTCCTTCGGACTGCTGGTCCTTTCCGCCGCAGGCAGTCAGAAGAGACACCGCCATGGCAGCACACAAAAGCGCCGCAAGCATTTTCTTCCTGTTCATTCGTTCCTCCTTTTCATACTGCTGTTTTCGGGTCCTGTCCGCTCAGGAGCTGTGAAGAGATCCATTTTCAGATTCCGCGGGATTTTTACACAGATCCTACTTCGGGAAGACCGTGAGGTTCGTCTGGGAAACCCCTGCGCTGTCGGAATCCTCTGTAAAGTACATGGAAAGCGTGCCCTCATAGGTCATATCCGGCACCTCGATGTGCCATTCCAGATAATCGCCGGAATCATCGGCCGGCTCTCCCAGAAGCGTTTTCACTTCACTTCTGGGCATTCCGAAGGAGACGCCGAGGATGGACACTCCCTGATCCTTCGGCTCATCCGCGTAGGTGGTCATGGTGATGTCCGTGGCCTGGGCATCCATGATGCTCACAGAGGAGCTTTCACCGTTGTAGTAGGCAGGGATCAGCACATAATCCCCGTTCTCATCCAGATTGAGATTTGCCGAGAAATAGTCCCCCGCATTCAGTGTGGTGCCATCCCTGTCCCCATCGGCGGGAACGCCGGCTGCCTCCAGCTCCTTTAAGCTGTAGGGCATGGGCACGCTGGTCCCATTGACCACCACGGCAACATCCCCCTTGCCAAGGGTCAGAGTGCCGCCCACTGCAGGTGCGATACTGCCGGAAGGGCTCTGATCGGGGGCCTTGGGGGCAGCCTCGGCATCGCTCTGATCGGGGGCCTCCGGAGCTGCCTCGGAATTGCTACCCTCTACAGGCTCCTGGGAAACCGGGGGCTCCTCTTTGGCCGGTGCTTCCGCTTCCTTGCTCTCAGCAGTTTCCTTTGGCGCAGTCTGCTGCGCAGCATTCCCGGTGTCGGTCTTTCCTCCGCAGGCTGCAAGCGAAAGCGCCATTGCGGATGCAAGTGCTGCTACGAATATCTTTTTCATATTTTCCTCCATTCCGAAGCGAAGCGGAGGAACTGCGAGGCGAATTTCATATTCGCCGATGCAATTCAAATCGGTGACGCTTCGGCACCGATTTTTGGTTTGAAAGAAATGCTTTCGAGCATTTCTTTCAAACTTTCCTCCTGTAAATAGTATTGGTATTTGAGCATAATTGCCCACAATTACCATTGTAAGGATTTTCGAAAATATTGCCCCCGCCAATCGGGTAGTCCCGGCCATTTTCTTTATAAAAACCCCATTCCGGAGCGTAAGCGACGGGGCGAGCCGAATTTCAGATTCGGCTCTGCCATCAGGCAATTTGTGACGCTCCGGCACAAATTGCGGTGTGAAAAATCATGTATCAACATGATTTTTCACACTACCTTCCCCGGTTTGGACCTTGGGACCCTGTCTATGATGACGTATTGTTCCGATTCACATTCGGCTTTGCCGAATGTGAGTCGGAGCAGTCCGTCGAACACACCGCGCCGGCTAAAGCCGACGGCGCTAAACGTATGCCCACGGCATACAGCGCCAGAATCCGCTTGTTTACTGCGTAAACAGCTACTTCCTCGTGTTCTGCGGGTCCCAAGGTCAAAGCCGTTTTCGTGCAAGCACGAACGGCTTTGGACCTTTGGACCCTGTCATCATTTTATAGCGATGCCAAGGCTTCGCGCCACGGCGGCCAGCTCTGTGCGGGTGTGCATCCCGGTCTTTTCCAGCATGTTCTGGACGTGGTATTTCACAGTGCTGGCTCCGATGCCCAGCCGTTCTCCGATCTCGGCATTGCTGTCCCCGGAGATCAGCTCCCGCAGGATCTCCAGCTCCCGGTCGGTAAAATCGTGATTATCGGTATTGCCGATCTGCACCCTGGGCGTCCGGTCGGGATAGATGCTCTCCCCCGCCATGGTGCGCTCCATCACGGAAAGGATCGGCTCCTTCTGCTCCTCCTTGTACCAGAAGCTGTCTACACCGATCTGCCTGGCCCGCCTGAGCCAGGAAGCCTCCGGCATGCTCGTGACCACCACGATCCTGACTTTCGGATATTTCTTTTTGATCTCCTCCGCGGCATCCAGGCCGCTGCTTCCAAGCTCCGTCATCACATCCATCAGGATCAGGTCGATCTTTCCATGGCTGCAGAAATCCACAGCCAGAGACGCATTGGAGATGGAAGCGGCGTGATGAAATCTCGGATCGCTCTTCACATAGATCTCAAACAGCTGTCTTGGCATCTCCTGATCCTCTACAATCAATACATTATAAGGCATCGGCATTTTCCTCCGTTGGAATCGTGATCAAAAGAACAAAGTCCTTCGCAGGATCGATCTGCATCCATCCTCCTGCTTTCTCCAGGCGCTCCCGCAGAGTTTTTAAGCCTCCGCTTTCCGTGACGGAAGACAGGGGCGTTTCCACAGGGTTTGTAAAGGATGCAGTGAGCGTGGTGCCGCTTTCCTCCACCCGGATCGAAAGCACTTCAGCGGCGGCGTGCTTTGCCGTGTTGATCATGGCTTCCCTTGCGGCAAAGAGAAACAGGGAAAGCGCCTGCGTGGACGTCGTTTGGGGAACGCCCTCCCAGGCAAGGCGGATGCCTATGGCTTCCGCGAGAGTGTTCAGATCGGACACCACATTCCCGCTTTTTCCCGAATCCGCTTCCCTGCCCAGAA
Organism: uncultured bacterium; assembly: GCA_946543095.1. Lineage (GTDB taxonomy): Bacteria > Bacillota > Clostridia > Lachnospirales > Lachnospiraceae > CAMNLO01. The sequence goes on along the minus strand of CAMNLO010000026.1, from coordinate 283 downwards.
GCAGCGCCCGGGTGCGCCACATCTTAAGGATCGAAAGCCGTTCCCCCGCATCAAAGGAGCTGCCTGTGGTCTTCTTTGTGGCAAGGATCATCCGGTTCAGCTCGTCATGGATGCTGGCCTTCGCCCGGAGTATCTCCTGCCTGCGGACGGTGTCCGTGATGGTCTCGCCATAGGCCTTCATGCCGGAAGCCAGCTGCTTTGCTTTCTCGTTGTCCCGGCGCAGCTCTTCGCTTTTTTCGTACAGTTCCGTAATATCGTCCGCGATCAGTTCATGGAGGGGAGC
>CAMNLO010000025.1 GCA_946543095.1 uncultured bacterium | reverse complement strand
CCTCCATGCCGCGTCAGCGGCAGCCCGAGGAGAATTCGCGTATGCGGATTCTCCGATGGGATCAGTGCGATTTGGGCCGCTCTGCGGCACAAATGCGGGTATGAAAAAGCAGCTATCAAGCTGATTTTTCATACTTCCTCCTGTCAGCCTAACAGAATGATGATCAGCAGCGCGATAACAAAGCCGTAAATTGCCGTGGCCTCCGCAAGGGCGCAGCCCAAAAGCAGGATCTTCGTGATATCGCCCTGGGCCTCCGGCTGTCTGGCGACGGATTCGGCTGCCTTGGCTGTGGCGATGCCGATGCCGACGCCTGCGCCGATGCCCGTCAGCACTGCGATTGCTGCTCCGATTGCGATAAGTTGTGCCATGATGTAAAACCTCCTTTTACTCGACTGCTTCGCTGATAAACAGCGAAGTTAAGAACACAAAGACATAGGCCTGAATGAACCCGTCAAAGAAATCAAAATACAGACTGAACACCACGGGCAGCCCCACCGGCAGCACGAATTCGATCAGCTTCATCACCACGAAGGCCCCCAGCACATTGCCGAATAAACGCATGCATAAAGACAGGGGCCGGATCACCAGCTCCAGGATATTGATGGGGGTGATGATCGCGATGGGCTCCGTGAAAGCCTTCAGCCAGCCCCCGAACCCTTTTTTGCGGATCCCCGCCAGCTCGATGAGACAGATGCTCATGACGGAAAGACCCACTGTCACATTCAGATCCTTAGTGGGGGGCTTAAAACCGAAAATGCCGATGATATTGGCAATGCCGATGTAGATCAGCACTGTGGCAAGAAAGGGGATATACTCTGTGGCGTGGGGTCCCACCATGCCCGCAAGCATATTGTTTAAGGCTTCCACGCAGCTCTCCATCAGAAGCTGCACCTTCCCCGGCTTGTCCACCGAAAGATTTCTGACCAGGAGCATGCACAAAAGCACCACCACCGCTATGATGATCCAGGAAACCACAATGGATTCCTTCACTCCGATATTCACTCCCGGAATGGTAAAGACGGTCTGGCAGTTCAGCTCATGCCGGATCTCCTCTGCAAATTCGCTCGTAACCATCACCTCCTTATATGGGAATGTTCAACATTAAAGCATAGCACTAGACAGATGTTTTTTCCAGCGATTTCAGGATATTTGCAAAAACCCCGGATTGATCCGATATATTTCCCCAAACTTATCTTACATAATGGTATAGTTTATGATAGAATAGAAACACACATGATTTTTCGGGAGGGTACCTATGACCAAGAAAAACGATCTGCTATCCATCGGCAAGGTCTCCAAGCTGAAAAATGTCAGCATCAAATCTCTTCGCTATTACGACAGCATCGGGATCCTGAAGCCCGCCTTCGTGAATCTGGAGACCAATTACCGCTACTATTCCGAGGACCAGCTCTATCTGGTGGACGCCATTTCTCTTTGCTTAAAGCTCGGCATTCCCTTAAAGAATCTCACGGATTACGTAGAGGGAGACTCCATCAATCTCCAGAAGCTGTTCTATGACTGCAAGGAGCTGGCGGAGAGGCATATCAGCGATATCCGTTCCTCCTTTGAGGAGCTGCAGAGTGCCCTGAACAAGTACAGCCCGGATACGGGCCTTGTGAAGCTCACCGTCAGCGAACGGAGTGCCATTCCCGCGAAGGAAAACCCGGAGGTCACCTCCGCCTATGCCATGCCGCGAAACGAAAGGACTCTTTTACTGGTGGAAATGGATCCGGAGGCAGAGCCAGCCTCTTACGGACAGTATATCCTGCATCTGTTTGTAAAGGCGCAGATGCTGGCGCTGGATGCCGGCTATCCTTCCGGGATCTATTACGACTATGACCACTTTGAGCGGAAACGCTATATGTTTTTGACTGTGAACTCCGTGTTCTCCGAGAATCCCTCGGATCCCTTCTCGGAACAGAGCATTCAGGAAAAGATCAGGGAGGAGGCCGAATTTGACAAGCACAGCTTCCGCCTGATCACCCTTCCCGCCGGGACCTGCTTTGTCAACGAGCTCACCGCCCATATCTCTCCCGCAGACCTCCCCCAGGGGGACTCTTCCCGGATCCTGCCCCCCGAGATGGCAAAGGAAGTCCATGACCCCAGCCCCTGGTTTTTGGAGGTGGATGTCATGGACGAAGTGTTAAAGAATAAAGGAGTGCTGTATTTCCTGGAATATCCGATGTTTTAGGCGCAGGAAGGACCCTTTTACGGGATCTCACGTACCTTTTTCCTGAGCTTTAACACCATGGAGGGAGAAACGGAAAGCTCATCGATCCCCATGGAAAGGAATTCCTCCGTAAGCTCCGGATCCGCGCCCAGCTCGCCGCAGATGCCGATCCATTTGCCGTATTTATGGGCGCTGTCCGCCGCCATTCTGATCATCCTTAAGATCGCGGGATGGTGGGTGTCCAGGAACTCGTCAAGACTGGCGTTCTGCCTGTCGATGGCCAGAGTGTACTGGGTGAGATCGTTGGTGCCCACACTGAAGAAATCCACCTCCTGCGCCAGCTCGTCGCTGATCATCACGGAGGCCGGTGTTTCGATCATGATCCCCTGTTCGGGAATGGAGCAGGGGATCTCCTTTTCCTTCAGCACCTTCGCCTCTTCCTCCACCATCTTTTTGATCCGTCTCACCTCATCCACGGAAATGATCATGGGATACATGATGGAAAGATTGCCATACACGGAAGCTCTGAGGAGGGCCCTTAACTGGGTCCTGAACATTTCGGGCCTGGTGAGGCAGATGCGGATGGCCCGGTATCCCAGGGCCGGATTCTCCTCATGGGCCAGATGGAAATAATCCACCTGCTTGTCTGCGCCGATATCGCAGGTCCTGATGACCACCTTCTTCCCCGCCATGAACTGCAGCACCTTCTTGTAGGCTGCAAACTGCTCCTCCTCCGTGGGATAATCCTCCCGTCCCAGATACAGGAATTCGCTGCGGAACAGGCCGATGCCTCCGGCGTCATTTTCTTTCACATAGCCGAGATCGTTTACATTTCCGATATTCGCGAAGATATCGATATGCTTCCCGGATAAGGTCACGTTCTCCTGACCCTTCAGGGAATCCAGAAGCGCCTTTTTCTCCGCTTCCCCGGCGATCCGCTTCTTCGCGGCTTCCGATGAGGCTTCATCCGGCTCCAGGATCAGGCTCCCGCTCTCCCCGTCCACAATGGCCATGGTGCCGCTTTTCAGGGCCTCCAGTTCCACGGGCACGGAGATCAGCGCCGGGATGTTCATCATCCGGGCCAGGATCGAGGTGTGGGAATTGGCGGAGCCCTTTAAGGTCACAAAGGCCAGAATCTTCGCCTTGTCCATCTGGACTGTTTCCGAAGGGGTCAGATCCTCCGCCACGATAATGGAAGGCTCCGGGATATTGTTCATATCTTCGATGCCATAGAGATTGCGGATCAGACGGTTGGACACATCCTTCACGTCCGCAGCCCTTGCCTTGAAATACTCGTCGTCCATGGAGGCAAATACCTCCGCCTGGTTGTCCCCCGCCTGGGCCACGGCGAATTCCGCGTTGACGCTTTCATTGTCGATGATCTCGAAAATGGCGTCCTGGAGCTCGTCATACATCATCTGGTGGGTCTCGAAGAGGGAGGCGGAGCTTTCCCCCATTTCCTTCAGGGCCCGCTCATAGAGCACCTGGAGCTGCTCCACGGATTTTTCGATGCCCTCCTCCACGCGCTTCTTTTCCGCCTCCCTGTCCTCCACCTTCACGCGCTTGACCTGGATATCGGCCTTCTTCAGGACAAAGAGGGGGCCCATGACGATGCCCTTATAGACACACTTGCCCGTGTATTGCTTCATGTGTACCTCCCCCAAAAATTTATTGAACTTCTGAAACGGGCTATCGCCCTTCTTGCTTCACCGAGGCGCTGTCCCTGAAACAGGCTACGGATTGCTCCGCTGCTACGCAGCTCGCACAATCCTATCAAGATGCGCAATCCGGGCTATCGCCCTTCTTGCTTATCTTGATTGCACCGTGCCATATCCATGAGTCGATCCAGGCAAGCCTGATCGCCTCATGGCTGCGGCACGGCAGCCTGTTTCAGAAATTTTCCTCAAAAAATGTCTTCACCTTCTCGAATACGGCGTCTTCGTCGCCGCCATCCACGGTCACGGTGACCTCATCCCCGCATTTCACCCCCAGGCCCATGACCGCCATCAGCTTCTTCGCTTCCGCTTCCTTGTCCCCCTTCCTGATGGTGATCTTCGAATCCGCGTAATTCTTGACTTCCTTGGCTAAAATGCCTGCGGGGCGGGCGTGAATGCCGACTTCGTCTTTGACTACGTAGTTGAATGACCTCATAACGGTTCTCCTTTCGCCGTATCGCTTGTTTCATGTGCCGGAAGGGGAAAAGCCAAAGCCCCCCATGATTAAAATCCATTATAAGCCTTTCTCGGGGAATACGAAAGTCCTACCTTAATCTTAAAAACTGTGATACAATGGGAAACATGAATATGTGTTTTGGACATGTGGTTATCCCGCCATATGTGCTGAATATGGCTTTCATGCAGGCATGAGCCATATTTCGCACGCATGGCACTGAATCGTTGCAAATGGATAAGCGGGAATTCTTAAGCACTCTGCGGGGGGCCCTGGTGGGCAGACTTCCCCAGCAGCGTATAGAGGAGCATATCCGCTACTATGAGGATTATATCGATATCCGTCTCAGGTCCGGAGATGCACCGGAAGAGCTTGCCGAAAGGCTGGGAGATCCCAGGCTTCTGGCCAAGACCCTTGTGACGGCGGACAGCGTCTCCGGGAAGCATTCCCTGAGAGGATTTCTCAGGGGCATTCTGGATAAGCTGCTGGATCTCTGGAATCACTTATGAAGACATTCAAACTCATCGCACCCTGCCATTTCGGCATGGAGGCGGTGCTGAAACGGGAAATATACGACCTGGGCTACGAGATCTTATCCGTAGAGGACGGCCGGGTCTCCTTCGCCGGAGATCCGGAGGCTGTAGTGCGGGCAAATATCTTCCTGCGCACTGCGGAGCGTGTGCTGATACAGCTGGGTTCCTTTCCGGCAAAGACCTATGACGAGCTGTTTGAAGGGGTAAAGGCACTGCCTCTGGAGGAGTTTTTCCCCAAAGAGGCGGAATTCCCGGTGGTGAAGGCCAGCAGCGTCAAAAGCGCTCTCTACAGCCCCTCGGATATCCAGTCCATCGTGAAAAAAGCGGCGGTGGAACGGCTAAAGAGCACCTACCATCTGACCTGGTTTCCGGAAAACGGCGCCAGATATCCGATCCGGGTTTTCCTGCATAAGGATATGGCGGAGATCTCCCTGGACACCACGGGAGAATCCCTGCACAAGCGGGGCTACAGAAAGCTCACTGCCCCGGCCCCCATTTCCGAGAATCTGGCGGCGGCGATCCTGATGCTGACCCCCTGGAAAAAGGACCGGGTCCTGGTGGATCCCTTCTGCGGCAGCGGGACCTTTCTCATCGAGGCTGCCCTGATGGCCGCCGGCATCGCTCCCGGAAAGACCAGAAGCTTTCTTTCGGAAAGCCACAAAAACCTGATCCCGGAGAAGCTTTGGGAGGAGATCCGGGAGGAAGCGGCGGAAAACGAGGACCTGACCGTTCACACAGAGCTCCAGGGCTATGATATCGACGGCTCTGCTCTGGAAATGGCCAGAAAGAACGCGGCCCTGGCCGGTGTTTCGCAGCTGATCCATTTTCAGAAGCGGGATGTGAAGGAGCTCTCCCACGCAGGAAAATACGGCTTTCTCGTGACCAATCCCCCCTATGGGGAGCGGCTGGCGGACGATCATCTGTATGAGCTCTACCACACCCTTGGGGAACGCTATCAGGCCCTGGATTCCTGGTCCATGTACCTGATCACCGCCTATGAACAGGCAGAAAAGGCCCTGGGACTTACGGCTTCGAAAAACAGAAAGCTCTACAACGGAATGATCAAAACCTATCTCTATCAGTTTGCGGGGCCGAAGCCTCCGAAAAGAAGAGAGCACTGAGGATAACGGAGGAACAGATGGCTGAGGTGAAGCAGATCATCTTCGCTACGGAAAATATGGGAAAGATCCGGGAGATCCGGGAGATCATCAATGATCCCGGGGTACAGGTCCTCACCATGGAGGAAGCCGGGATCCGGGCCGACATTGAAGAAAACGGCAAAAGCTTTACGGAAAACGCCAGGATCAAGGTTTCCGCCGTAGGTCCCAGGCCCGGCGCCTATGTGCTGGGAGACGATTCCGGGCTGGAGATCGATTTCTTAAACGGAGAGCCGGGGATCTATTCCGCAAGATACTTAGGCCGTGAGACCCCCTACTCCGAAAAGAACCGGATCATCTTAGAGCGCATGGAACAGGTGCCGGAGGATCAGCGGAGCGCCCGTTTCGTCTGCGCCATTGCCGCCATGCTGCCGGATGGTTCCGTCATCGACACCCTCGGGGTCATGGAGGGACGGATCGGCCACGAGATCAAAGGGGAGCACGGCTTCGGCTATGACCCCATCTTCTATCTGCCGGAGAGAGGATGCACCTCCGCAGAGCTTTTACCGGATGAGAAAAACGCCATCAGCCACAGGGGCAAGGCATTGCGGGCAATGCTTCAGCGTCTCGGGCTGATCGACGGTTGACATAATTTTAAGGAGAACAGCCCTAAGCCTATGAAGATCCTTGTTGTCAGTGATACCCACGGAAAACTGGAGTATTTCAGAGAAGCCGTAGAACTGGAAAAACCCTTTGAAGCTTTGATCCATTGCGGAGATATCGAAGGGGATGAGGATAAGATCCAGCGGATCAGCGGTTCCGCCTGCTTCATGGTGTCGGGAAACAATGATTTCTTCACAGGACTGCCGGGGGAAATGGAGTTTCGCATTGCGGATCAGCCCGCATTTCTGACCCACGGACATCATTACTATGTCTACATGAACACAGAGCATCTGCGCAGGGAGGCAATCCTCCGGAACGCCAGATACGCTTTTTTCGGACACACCCACAAGCCCGTGGTAAAGAACGAGGGCGGGGTATATCTGATCAATCCCGGAAGCCTTTCCTATCCCCGTCAGGAAGGCAGGCTTCCCAGTTATCTTGTTATGCATGCCGAGTATAACAAGGAGCCGATATTTGAGATAAAATATCTGCAGCGCGGCAGAAAGGAGTGATCGTGAGCAGGTTCATAGTTGCGGGTATCACACAGATCGAAACCATCGTGAAAGTGGCGTCCATCCCCATTGACGACACGCCCATCGTGTCCCGTCCGAACAGCATCTTTACGGCTCCGGGAGGCGATGCCTTTAACGAGTCCCTGGCTTTGAAATGGCTGGGCAATGATGTGGTCTTTATGTCGGTGGTGGGAAAGGAACAGAACATAAGCGTTTTCAATCCCGCCGGCAGAGAGGTGACCCTGAATACCGAATACATCCTGCCCATCCTGATGGACACCCCCACGGAGGTGATCCTCTATGACAAGGACCGCAATCAGCAGATCTTTGAGGATCACAAGGACCTCCGGCAGGCCAGATACGATATGAGCCTGGTGGAGCCCCTCCTGCCCACGGCGGACATGGTGGTCTTGTCCAACGCCAATTTCTGCCGGCCTTTCATCAATGCCGCAAAGGCTGCGAAAAAGAAGATCGCCGCCAAGATCCACGGCTATTTCAGGGAGAAGGAGCAGTTCAACACCGACTTTCTGGAGAACGCTTCCATCCTGTATTTCAGCGACGACACCCTTGCGGAAGCCCCCCATCTCTTTATCCGGGACATTGCTTCAAAATACGACCCGGACATCATCATCCTGGGGCAGGGATCCAAGGGGGTCATGCTCTACGACAAGGAAAAGGACATCGAGGTCCATTTCAACACCGTGAAAACGAACTATGTTGTCAACACCGCCGGCGCCGGGAACGCACTCTTCGCCTGCTTCCTGCATTACTACATGGCGGGGGACGGCTCCATCAACGCCATCAAGAACGCGCTGCTCTTTGCCTCCTATAAGATCGGCTACATGGGAACCTCCAACGGTTTCATGTCCCTGGAGCAGCTGGAGCAGTGGCGCAGACTGATCTGGGGCCTGAATGACAATGTAGGCGAAGGAACAAGATAAAGCGAGGTTTATGAGGAGTTTATGGAAAACAGAAAGAAAAGGATCTTCAGCGGCATCCAGCCCAGCGGCGACCTGACCTTAGGTTCCTATCTGGGTGCCATCAAAAACTGGTCTGCCATGCAGGAAGAGTTTGAATGCGTCTACTGCATCGTGGATCTCCACGCCATTACGGTGCGCCAGGACCCGGAGGTCTTAAAGCGCCGCACCATCGAACAGCTGGCCCAGTACATTGCCTGCGGCCTGGATCCGGAAAAGAATATCCTCTTTATCCAGAGCCATGTACCGGAGCACGCGGAGCTGTCCTGGATCCTGGGCTGCTATACCCAGTTCGGGGAGCTGTCCCGCATGACCCAGTTCAAGCAGAAATCCCAGCAGCATGCGGACAATATCACCGCCGGTCTTTTCACCTACCCGGTGCTGATGGCGGCGGACATTCTTCTCTACAATACGGACTGTGTCCCTGTGGGAGAGGATCAGAAGCAGCATGTGGAGCTCTGCCGGGATATCGCCGTCCGCTTTAACGGCATCTACGGCGACGTGTTCCGGATCCCGGAGCCCTTTATCCCGAAAATGGGAGCCCGGGTCATGGGTTTAAAGAATCCCTTAAACAAAATGAGCAAATCAGAGCCCGAGGGCTGCGTGTTCCTGCTGGATCCCCCGGAGGTCATCGCAAAGAAATTCAAGCGGGCGGTGACGGATTCCGATATGGAGATCCGCTTTGATCCGGAAAACAAGCCCGGTGTCTCCAATCTGCTCTCCATCTACTGCGCCATCACCGGGAAAACCCCTCAGGAAGCAGAGGCGGAATTCGCGGGGCAGGGCTACGGCACCTTAAAGACTGCCGTGGGAGAATGCGTGGTGAATAAGCTTACCCCCATCAGAGAGGAGACGGAAAAGCTCCTGGCCGACAGGGCCCATCTGGAAGAGATCTACCGCATGGGTGCAAAGAGAGCCCGGGAAATCGCTTCCGAAACTCTGAAAACGGTTCACGAAAAGCTGGGCTTTGCCGCGAGATAGTAATATGGTCTAATACTTCACACGGAAGATCCGGAGCAGGGATTCGTTGATCCGCTCCTCCGGGATATTCCCTTCCTGCACGGAAGCCAGAAGTCCGTTATAGGCCTCCTCAAAATTCTCGGGCATGAACAGCATATCCGCCCCCGCCGCCACGGCATTCACCGCTGCTTCCCCGGAGGAATAGTATTCCGAAACCGCCGCCTCATTTAAGGGACCCGCGATAACGATGCCGTTAAACCCAAGCTCCTGTCTTAAGAGGTTCCCGATGATTGCGGGAGACAGGCAGGCGGGAGTGTTGTCCCCTGTCACAGTGGGATAGGAGGCATTCCCCACCAGCACCATTTCCGCTCCGGCTTCGATCCCCGCGTGGTACACTGTCATCTCGGAGGTGTAGAGATCCTCCGTGCTGCGCTCCGACACCGCCATTCCCGCGGCGGGATCCTCGCTCACACTCCCCTCCCCCGGGAAGAATCTCAGGCAGCTGTTGATGCCGCCGTCCTTTAAGCCCTTCACCATGGAGGTCACAAGCTCCGACACCGCAAAGGCATCCGCGCCATAGGAGATATCCTTCACAAGCGCGTCCTCCTTTAACAGCAGATCCGCGCAGGGTCCCCAGTTCGTATTAAAGCCCAGATTACCAAGAGATGCGCCGATGGAAGTTCCTGCGTCATAAGCTGCCTGAGCATCACCTGCCGCCCCGATCTCTGCGGGAGATGCCTTGGCATCCGCAAGCCCTGCCTTGGAAACCTGGGAATGCTCTGCTCCCCCCAGCTCCTCAATGGCAAAAAACAAACGGTATTTCGACATGTTCACAGTGCCGGAAAGCATTTCCTGCAGCTGGCTCTCAGACTGGATATTGGAGGCATTGTAGAAAAGTCCTCCCACTGCGTGGGCTTCCAGGGCAGCTTTGGTTCCGTCCCCGGCCTGCACCACCTTTCCCACTCCCGTCAGCATCTCGGGAGTGATGAAAAAGAGCTGGGAGACTTTCTCCTCCAGAGTCAGGGCATTGATGCGCTCCATCAGCTCCTCATTTCTTGCGCTGTCCTCGTCTGCCACCTCTTCCGGCTCTTCCTCCGGGACGGGCTCCGGCTCGGAAATGGTCCCCACAGGGATCTCCTCCTTAGGCTCCTCCGGGACAGCCTCTTCCTCTGCCTGCGCAGCTGCCGCTTCTTCCCTTGCTGCTCTGGCCTGATCCAGCTGTCTGATGAGCAGCCGGACCCCGAAGACCGCCGAGACGGCGATCAGAAGCACCATCAGCACGAGAAACAGATAGGCGATGACCTGGGCCCTGATCCGCTTCTTATGCCTCAGCTCCCTTTTTACAATGTCGTCTTTCTCTCCCATGATCCTCCTCAGATCTGAGTTTCCACAAAGATATCATAGATCGCCCTGATGGCGGTTTCAAAATCCTCGTTCTTCACGCCGATGATAGTGTTTAACTCCGAGCTTCCCTGATCGATCATCTTCACGTTCACATTGGCATGGGCCAGAGCAGAGAAGATCCTGCCGGAGGTTCCCTTCTGGGACTTCATGCCCCTGCCCACCACGGCGATCAGCGCCAGATCCGCTTCGATATCAATCACATCCGGGTTTGCCAGGCGATGGATGCTCCCCACCACCTTCTGTTCTTTATGAATGAACTCATCCTGATGCACCACGATGGTCATGGTGTCGATGCCGGAGGGCATATGCTCGAAGGAGATGCCGTTGTCCTCGAAGGCCTGCAGCACCTTTCTGCCGAAGCCGATCTCGGAATTCATCAGATCCTTCTCGATATTGACGGCGCAGAAGCCCTTTTTCCCGGCGATCCCCGTAATGGTATATCTGGATTTCTGACAGGTGCTCTCCACGATCCAGGTCCCGGGATCCTCAGGGGAATTGGTGTTCCTGATATTGATGGGGATCCCTTCCCGCCTCACGGGAAAAATGGATTCCTCATGCAAAACGGAAGCGCCCATATAGGAAAGCTCCCGCAGCTCTTTATAGGTAATGGTTTCGATGCCGGCGGGATTGGAAATGATCCTGGGATCCGCCACCTTAAAGCCGGACACATCCGTCCAGTTCTCGTATACATCCGCCCTGACGGCCCTGGCCCCGATGGAACCGGGGATATCGGAGCC
>CAMNLO010000024.1 GCA_946543095.1 uncultured bacterium | reverse complement strand
GCCCTTGGCGTCCGTGATATGGCCGTCGTCCAGCACCTGAAGCAGCACATTGAAGATATCGGGGTGGGCCTTTTCGATCTCGTCAAAGAGCACCACGGAATAGGGATGTCTCCGGATCTTTTCGGAAAGCTGTCCTCCCTCCTCGAAGCCCACATAGCCGGGAGGGGAGCCGATCATCTTGGCCACGGAATGGCCCTCCATGTATTCCGACATATCCACCCGGATCAGGGATGCGTCGGAGCCGAACATGGCCTCCGCCAAAGCCTTGGACAGCTCGGTCTTTCCCACGCCTGTGGGACCTAAAAACAGGAAGGAGCCGATGGGGCGGTTCGGATCCTGCAGGCCCACCCTGCCTCTGCGGATGGCCTTTGTTACTGCCTGGACCGCCTCCTCCTGGCCAATGACCCGCTCATGGAGGGTCTTGTCCAGGCGCAGCAGCCTCTCGCTCTCCTTCTCCGCCAGCTTTTTCACCGGTATCTTCGTCCAGAGGGCCACGACTCCGGCAATATCCTCTTCCGTGACAACGGTTTTCTTTTCTTTTTTTTCTTTTTTCTCAAGGCGCTCCTGCTTTGAGAAATTCAGATCCATCTGCGCCTTGATCTTAGCCGCCTTCTCAAAATCCTCCTCTAAGAAGCTTTCCTCCAGCTCCTCCTCCAGCCGCTTTGCCTCCTGCTTCAGGGCTTCCTCCCTGTCCGAGCTTCCCCTTACATTCAGCTTCACAGCGGCGGAGGCCTCATCGATGAGGTCGATGGCCTTATCCGGCAGGTTCCTGTCGTTGATATAACGCTCCGAGAGCTTCACGGCAGCCTCGATGGCTTCGTCCAGGATCTCCACTCCGTGGTGCTCCTCATATTTGTGGGCGATCCCCTTTAAGATGGCCACCGCCTGCTCTTCCGTGGGCTCTTCTACGGAGACAGGCTGGAAACGCCGCTCCAGAGCGGCATCCTTTTCAATGTACTTGCGGTATTCCGCGATGGTGGTGGCTCCGATCATCTGCAGCTCTCCCCTGGCCAGGGAGGGCTTTAAGATATTGGAGGCATCCAGGGCTCCTTCCGCCCCGCCGGCTCCGATCAGGGTATGGAGCTCATCCATGAAGAGGATGATGTTCTGATCCGCCTGCACCTCGCTGATGATGCGCTTGATCCGCTCCTCGAATTCCCCTCTGTATTTGCTGCCTGCCACCATGCCTGCCATATCCAGGGTCAGAAGGCGTTTGCCTCTGACGGAAGCCGGCACGTCCCCGGACACGATCTTCTGGGCCAGCCCCTCCACAATGGCGGATTTTCCCACTCCCGGTTCTCCCAGAAGGCAGGGATTGTTCTTGGTCCTGCGGCTTAAGATCTGGATGGTCCTTGTGATCTCATCCTCTCTGCCGATGCAGGGATCCAGCTCTCCCTCCTCGGCCAGGGCCGTCAGGTCACGGCTGTACTGCTCCAGGATAGAGGCCTTTCTTTTCTTTTTATTCAGATCGTGCTTATGGACATTCACATCCTCGCCCATGGCAAGGAGGGTGTCGGAATAGAGCTTGTTTGTGGAAATGTTTAAGGTGTTCAACAGACGGATGGCCACATTCTCGCCATCCTTGATGAGGGCAAGCAGGATATGCTCGGTGCCCACCCTGTCCATGTGGAAACGCCTGGCTTCGTCCTCCGCATCCTCTAAAATGACGCCTGCCTTCGGGGAAAAGCCTCCCCTGTCCTTTACGATGGTGTCGGTCTGGACCTCTGTCAGATCCAGGATCAGCTTCTCCAGCTGATACACCTCCACCTTATTATCCATCAAAACCCGGGCGGCCACCCCGTCGCATTCCTGCAGAAGTCCCAGCAGGATGTGCTCGGTGCCGACATAGCCCTGGTGGTGGCGTTTTGCGGATTTCTTCGCCAGCTCCAGGGCTTCCGCCGCATTCGGTGTGTATTCGGTCATACTACCTCACTTACTCTGTATTATGAAAATCACGGATCGCTTCGTTGCCTTTCGCAGCTCCCGCAATCCTGCAAACATGAACGATCCGCTCATTTTATTTCATAAAACGGCTGCCTGTTCCTGTTTGGCAGGTTCCATTTGAACCCCCTGATCACAAGTCGTCATCCAGGTCCACGAAGTTGTACTCAAAATCGTCATCCATGTCCCCGGCAAAGTTCTTGGGCTTGGGAGCCGCTTTCCGGACCTGGGTCTGGGGCGCTCTCTCCTCGGGATATCTGGCCGCGTCCTTGGGCGCCTGACGGACGGATGATGCGGATGTGGTCCTGGGCTCGGTCCTGACACCGGTCCTGGAGGACTGGGCCTGCTGGGTAGTGCGGATGCCGGAGGACTGGGCGGCTGCTGCCGTGGTCCTGGGGGAAGCAGCTCTGGCCTGACCGGAAGCGCCGGTCCTGGAAGCGGAGGAAGCTCCGTCCCCTCTCCTTGCGCGCTGGTTTCTGTAGTGCTCCTCCTCCATCTCCTCGTAAACACCCTTCAAACGGAAGACTAAAAGCGTAATAGCGATAATGGCAATGACAAGGAACACGAACAGGAAGCCGATGAGGATCTTCTGACGCTTCACCTGCTTGACAGCCGTGGATTCGCTCTCATCATTCTTCTCCGCGGCCTCTAAAAGATCGTTCACCTTGTAGCGCACGCCTTCGATATTGTTGTTCAGATACCAGGAGCTCTCTCCGTCATCTCCCTCAATGTATTCCACGGTGTAGTCCTTCGGCACGGAAGGGGCTGCGGGCTGGGCCGCGGGAGTCTGGTCCATGGTCTCTGCGGGCTCCTCCGGAACCTCGGGCACCTCAGGCACCTCGGGGGCGATCTCTTCGCCCACATCGATAAAATCTTCACGGATATAGCCGTTGCCGCCGGCAAAGGAAATGGCATACCAGATCTTTCCTGCGGAGTCCGTTTCCTCGCCCGTGACCGTAACACTGGTCCCCTTGGACAGCTGGGTCACCGCGGAAAAGCCCGTGCCGGCGCCGGAGCGGATGTTCACGCTGTCGCTCTTCACCGTGCCGGAGCGGTCTGCCAGAACCGTCATGGAAAGGCCCAGGATAAGCAGCAGTGCCAGCACGGCTGAAAATGTCCTGATCGTTTTCTTCTTCATGCTTCTCATATTCTTCTCTCCCTTATGAAATACTGATGTGAACCGCTCCTTGCTGCAGTGATTGTTTAAATACCGATGGCCAAGGCTCCCGGCCGGGCGCTCAGGCTTCGTTGATGGCTTTTCCGATATCGTTTCGATAGAAGCAGTCCTGAAAGCTGACATGCTTCACCGCCTCGTAGGCGTTCTTTCTGGCTTCCTTCAGATCCGCCCCCAGGGCCGTCACTCCTAAGACCCTGCCGCCGTTTGTGAGGATCTCGCCTCCCTCACCGGCCTTCGTTCCCGCATGGAAGCAGAATTCATCGGTCTTATCCTGAAAGTAGTCCAGCCCCTGAATGGGATAGCCCTTTTTGTAGCTCACGGGATATCCCCCGGAGGCCACCACCACGCAGACCGCCGCTTTTTCGTCAAACTCCAGCTCTATCCGATCCAGCGTCCCGTCGATGCAGGCTTCCATCACATCCACAAGATCCGTTTTCAGCCTGGGCAAAATCACCTGGGCCTCCGGATCCCCGAAGCGGGCATTGTATTCCAGCACCTTCGGACCGTTTTCCGTTAACATCAGGCCGAAATACAAAACTCCCCGGAAGGGCCTGCCCTCTTTTTCCATGGCTGCCACTGTGGGCAGGAAAATGTGGGAGCTGCAGTATTCCTCGATCTCTTTCGTATAAAAGGGGCTGGGACTGAAGGTCCCCATGCCGCCGGTGTTTAAGCCCGTGTCACCGTCTCCGGCCCGCTTGTGGTCCTGGGCGGAGGCCATGGTCTTTATATGCTTCCCGTCCACAAAGGCCAGGACGCTGACCTCTCTGCCGGTCATGAATTCCTCGATCACCAGCCGGTTTCCGGCGTCTCCGAACTGCTTTTCTTCCATAATGGAAGAAACGCCCTGAAGGGCTTCCTCCTTTGTATTGCAGATCAGGACTCCCTTCCCAAGGGCCAGGCCGTCCGCCTTTAACACAATGGGATAGGGCGCGGTCTCCAGATATGCCTTTGCCTTCGCCGCATCCTGAAAGGTCTCATAGGAAGCGGTGGGGATGCCGTACTTCTTCATCAGATCCTTGGAAAAGGCCTTGCTGGCCTCAATGATGGCCGCGTTCTTTCTGGGTCCGAAGGCCCTTAAGCCCTTTTGTTCAAAAACGTCCACGATCCCGCCTGCCAGGGGATCATCCATCCCCACCACAGTCAGATCGATCTGTTTCCGGATGGCAAACTCCGCCAGCTTTTCGAATTCCATGGCGCCGATGGGCACGCACTCCGCGATCTCCCCGATGCCTGCGTTGCCCGGGGCGCAGAAAAGCTCAGGCGCTCTTTTGCTTCTCTTCAGGGCCTGCGCGATGGCATGCTCCCTGCCGCCTCCGCCCACGATCAGTATCTTCATCCAGTCCTCCTGTCAGTGAATTTCTCCGTTTGCAATGCAGTGGATGGCCTGGGGCAGCAAGATCCATTCCGCCTCTTCCATCACCCGCCTCTGGAGGAGCTCCGGGGTGTCCCCGTCCCTGACCTCCACAGCCTTCTGAAATAAAATGGGACCGGTGTCCGTTCCCTCATCCACGAAATGGACCGTGGCCCCCGTCACCTTAACTCCCCGCTTCAGCGCCTCTTCGTGGACCTTCAGTCCGTAGAAGCCCTTTCCGCAGAAGGAAGGGATCAAAGAGGGGTGCACATTCAGGATCCTCCGGGGATAGGCCTTCACGATAGCCTCCGGCAGCACCACCAGAAAGCCTGCCAGAACGATCAGCTCCGGCTGATAGGAATCAATGGCTTCCTTCAGTGCCTGCTCAAATTCCGCTCTGGAGGAATAGGCCTTCGGCGCCACCACGGTGGTGGGGATTTCCTTGATTTTTGCCCTCTCCAGGGCATAGGCCTTTGGAGAGCTGGACAGGACTCCCACGATCTCCGTGTTTGTGATCTTTCCTTCGTCTATAGCGTCCAGGATCGCCTGCAGGTTTGTCCCTCCGCCGCTGACCAGCACCAGGACTCTCAGCACAGTCTGGCTCCCTTCTCTCCGTTTTTACACTCTCCGATGAGAAATGCCTTTTCGGAA
This sequence comes from uncultured bacterium, assembly GCA_946543095.1. Classification (GTDB taxonomy): domain Bacteria; phylum Bacillota; class Clostridia; order Lachnospirales; family Lachnospiraceae; genus CAMNLO01. The sequence continues at coordinate 6,130 of CAMNLO010000024.1, read as the reverse complement.
ACCGCTTCCAGCGCCTTCACCGCCCCGTCCGCATCCTCGGGGGCAAGGGCCAGCACCATGCCGATGCCCATGTTATAGGTGTTGTACATGGTCCTTTCATCCAGATTCCCGGTCTTTCTCAGAAGTTCGAAAACCGGGGGAAGCTCATAGGAATCCCTGCGGATCACAGCCTCCACTCCTTCCGGGAGCATTCTGGGAACATTCTCGTAAAAACCGCCTCCCGTGATATGGGAGCAGCCCTTGATGCGGATCCCCGCATCCTTTACGGCCTTCAGGGCCTTCACATAGATCTTTGTGGGAGTGATCAGCTCCTCTCCCAGGCTCCTTCCCAGATCTGGATAGTATCTGGCAAGGGAATCCTCCGTCATGTTGAAGACCTTCCGCACCAGAGAGAAACCGTTGCTGTGGACTCCGGAGGAAGCGATGCCCAAAAGCACATCCCCCTCCTTCACGGATTCCCCGGTGATCATCTCCTCTTTTTCCACAAGACCCACCGCAAAGCCTGCCAGGTCATATTACTCCACGGGATAAAACCCGGGCATCTCCGCTGTCTCTCCGCCGATGAGGGAGGCCCCCGCCTCCCTGCAGCCCGCCGCCACGCCGCTTACGATCTTTTCGATCTTCTCCGGCACGTTTTTGCCGCAGGCGATATAGTCCAGAAAAAACAGGGGTTCTCCCCCCGCACAGGCGATATCGTTTACGCACATAGCCACACAGTCGATGCCCACGGTGTCATGTCTGTCCAGCAGAAAGGCCAGCTTCAGCTTGGTGCCTACGCCGTCCGTGCCGGACAGGAGCACGGGCTCCTTCATGCCCTTTGCCGCCGCCATGGAAAAGGCGCCGGAAAAGCCTCCCAGCCCCCCCAGTACCTCGGGGCGGAGGGTGGTCCCGACACTTTCTTTGATCAGTTCGACGCTGCGGTAGCCCGCCTCGATATCCACGCCGGCTGCTTTATAATCTAATTTCTCACTCATACGTATTCCTTTGCATTTCTCTTGCCAAATACTATGCCTGATAGCCGTTTTCCGTAAGCCTTCTGTCCTTTTCCGCCACCTTTTCGGCCTGTCTCTTCTGATAGGCTTTCAGCTTTTCCAGAATGCCGGCATCGGAAACCGCAAGGATCCGCAGGGCCAGAAGCGCCGCATTTACCGCACCGCCGATGCCCACTGAGCCCACCGGGACTCCGGGGGGCATCTGCACGATGGAATACAGTGCGTCCTGTCCGGACAGGGGCCCGGCTTCCAGGGGCACTCCGATGACGGGCAGGGGAAATACAGCAGCGCACATGCCCGGAAGGGCTGCCGCAAGGCCCGCACCGGCGATGATGACCTTAATGCCGCGCTCCGCCGCCCTGCCCGTGTACGCGATCAGCTCCTCCGGCTGTCTGTGGGCGGAAATGATCCGCATCTCAAAGCTGACTCCGAACTCCTCCAGGAGCTTTGCTGCTTTGGACATTACGGGAAGATCCGAATCACTCCCCATGACAATGGCTATCTCTGACATATTGTTTCTCCCAAACACATGAATCGAGCAGGGAAGATACCCCTACTCGATTGTCCGCCGGCCCTCCGATTGCCGCAAACTCCCATGCATGCACGGCCTTTTAGCCGCCGGGGGGCTTATCACTCAAAAAATGGTAAAGCTCACGCAGTGGTGACTGCGGTCATGTTCCGCTCGTCTTCCTGCTGCCTGCCCTGCTCCGCAGCCTGAATGGCCCGGATCCGGTCTTCAGGGGAAACCGTGTTATTGGCATCCGGCGAAAAGGCGTTCATTACCTGGGCCAGGCGCTCTCCCGCGTTCTGCGATGCGCTCATGCTGCCCAGTTCTTTGCTGAACTCCCTGGCATCCCCGGCTTCAGCCTCCTCCTGCTCTTTTCTGGACTCCATCTCCTGATCGTATTTCTGCTTTGAGATCTCGCCCTTTAAATAGAGCTGTTCCAGCTCGGAGTCCGTGTAGCCGACGAAATTGGTCATCTCCGCCCGCTTTACCTCGGCCTCTTCCCTGGCTTCCTCCCGCTCTTCCCTCTCTCTCCGGGCCTGAAGAGGATCCTCCTCATTCCCGGGGACCTTCAGCTCGATCCTGCCGGTCTCCGGGTCCTTTGTGACCTCCGGCTTCTCCACATCAGCGGCACCGGACAAAGCTGCCTGTTCCGAAACCGATCCCTGCAGCTTCCTCCTGCCCGTCTGAACCGGGTCCTCTCCGGCATCTTTTCCCAGAGGGATCACCCGGCCCTGTCTGTCATCCCCAAGCCTCAGTCTTGCGATCAGACCGGCCTGCACCGTGTCCCCGTCATCAGAAACGGAGATCAGATCCGGCAGCTGTTTCTTTTTCTCTTCCGTAAGGTCCGCGTTTTCAGGACGGGAGCCTGTCTTCACCTCCGTGTTTCCGACAGGTGATAATTCAGGCCTGATCTGCGGGGAACTGCTGTTTAGTGTCCTGATATCCGCCATAGTGTTCTCCTTCCGTGGAATACAAGGCCTTTCCATATTCTTCTATATTCTAACCAAATAATGGTCCTTTGTCCAGTAAGTATGCTATACTAATGGGGATTGAGTTCAATATTTCAGGAGGTAATTTTGAAAGAAAACGCTGATGCACTTTTCTTTCAAAACCAGATCGGTGCCGAGCCCCGGTTTGGATGGCATCGGCAGATCACGGATCTGCTTCGCCGCCCCGCACTTTGTGCTCGGCATGGAGGAAATCATGAAAATCGCATTGATCAATGAAAATTCACAGGCGGCGAAGAACGCCATGATCTGTGAAGTCCTGACCAAAGTCGTTACGCCCATGGGACACACCGTGGACAACTACGGCATGTATGCTGCGGACGACGCCTGCCAGCTGACCTACGTCCAGAACGGGATCCTGGCCGCCACGATCCTGAACGCAGGGGCAGCCGATTTTGTGGTCACAGGCTGCGGCACCGGTGAAGGCGCCATGCTGGCACTGAATTCCTTCCCCGGAGTCCTCTGCGGACACATTGAGAGCCCGCTGGATGCCTATCTGTTCTCCCAGGTCAACGCCGGCAACGCGGTGGCCATTCCCTTTGCGGAAGGCTTCGGCTGGGGCGGCGAGCTGAATCTGGAGTACATTTTCGAAAAGCTCTTCATTGCCCCTCCCGGAGGCGGCTATCCCAAGGAGAGAGTGGAGCCCGAGCAGCGCAACAAGAAGATCCTGGACAAGGTGAAGGAGGTCACCCATAACGATATGGTGAGCATCTTAAAGGGTTTGGATCAGGAGCTGGCAAAGGGCGCCTTCAAAGGCGAAAAGTTCGGTGAGCTGTTCTTTGCAAACTGCAGGGATCAGGCCATTGCCGACGCTGTGAAGGCACTGCTGGCATAAAAATAAGGCTTTCGGACAAAAGGGGCGCATCCCGCGGGATGCGCCCTTTTTCTGTGCTGTGATTTCGTGCTGTTTGCTGCGGTTCCGTGCTATGCGCTGTGGTTCCGTGCGGTCTGATCAGGGCTGCTTGCCGATATAGGCCAGAATGCCCCCGTCCACATAGAGGATATGCCCGTTCACCGCATCGGAGGCGTCGGAAGCCAGGAATACGGCGGGGCCCCCCAGCTCTTCGGGCTTTAACCAGCGGTTCGCGGGAGTCTTGGCGCGGATGAACTTGTCAAACGGATGCATGGAGCCGTCCGGCTGGGTCTCCCGCAAGGGGGCGGTCTGAGGGGTCTCAATATAGCCGGGTCCGATGCCGTTGCACTGGATATTGTACTGGCCGTACTCGGAGCAGATATTTCTGGTGAGCATCTTTAAGCCGCCCTTTGCCGCGGCATAGGCGGAAACAGTCTCCCTGCCCAGCTCGCTCATCATGGAACAGATGTTGATGATCTTGCCGTGGCCCTTCTTGATCATGGAAGGGATCACCGCCTTGGAAACGATGAAGGGTGCGTTCAAATCCACGTCGATGACCTGGCGGAAATCCTCCGCGCTCATCTCTGTCATGGGGATCCTCTTGATGATGCCGGCATTGTTCACCAGAATATCGATGACTCCCACTTCCTTTTCGATCTTCGCCACCAGCTCCTGAACCTGGGCCTCGTTGGTCACATCGCAGACATAACCCTTCGCCTCGATCCCTTTCTCCTTGTAGGCTGCAAGTCCCTTGTCCACCAGCTCCTGTTTGATGTCATTGAACACGATGGTGGCGCCCGCATCCGCAAAGGCGGAGGCGATGGCGAAGCCGATGCCGTAGGATGCGCCGGTCACCAGCGCGATCTTGCCTTCCAGTGAAAAATTGTTGACGTAGCTCATGTGATACCTCCTTGAATTGATATTGTGTTAACTTAATTTATGTAAACTAAATGTCAGACCAGTATTATGTGTTATGTTAAGGAAATGCTGAATAATTCAGCATTTCCTTAGCCCCTCCGGGGGATCGCACGGATTCGGAACGGAAATATGTCGCTTCGCGACCCGAATCCGGCGGGGGAAACGCTTTAATCAGCGTTTCCTTAACTTATGTGGCAGCTGACTTCCATGAAAGATTATGTCAACCAAAGACTCTGCCGGTATTCCTGCTTGTGCAAAGCGCTATATCCTTATCGGTTTGTGGTTTACATAATGTAATGCTGTTGATTTACATCAGCTTTGTGTTGGGAATATTGTCCATATCATCAAAATCCTGATTTTCCCCCACCATGCCCCAGATAAAGGTATAATTCCTGGAGCCGCTGCCGCAGTGGATGGACCAGCTGGGGGAGATCACCGCCTGCTCGTTCCGGACCACGATATGCCTGGTCTCGGTGGGTTCCCCCATATAGTGCATCACAAAGGCATCCTCCGGCAGCTCAAAGTACATATACACCTCCATCCGCCTGTCATGAGTATGGCAGGGCATGGAGTTCCAGACACTGCCGGGCTCCAGATGAGTCATGCCCATTTCCAGCTGGCAGCTTTCCACCTGGCCGGGAAGGATATATTTGCAGATGGTGCGGTGATTGGATTCCTCCAGACTCCCCAGCTCCACCTTGTTCCGATCCAGAACGATGACCACTCCTTCCTCCGGCCTCCCTTCGGGTTTGATCAGCACCGTGGGGCAGCTGCGGTGGGCCGGGGCGGAATTCAGATAAAATTTCGCAGGTTTTTTATTGTCATTGCTGGCAAATAATATCTCCTGTTTTCCTTTGCCGATATACATTCCCTCCCGGTGCTTCACCGGATAGCTTTTGCCGTCCACGGTGATCTCGCCGTCGCCGCCGATGTTGATGACACCCAGCTCCCTGCGCTCCAGGAAGTAAGCCGCCCTCAATTCCGCTCCCGCCTCCAGCTTTAACTTTTCGGAAACCGGCACGGCAGAGCCCGTAATGATCCTGTCGATGTGGCTGTAGACCAGTTTGATCTCGCCGGGGCGGAAGAGATCTTCGATGAGAAACTCCTCCCTTAATCTTTCCGTGTCATAATGCTTCACATCCCTGGGGGATGCGGCAGTCCGTAATTCCATTCAATACCTCCTGATATTATATTGACAAACCAACCTATGATCTGCGGGTCCCGTTCGGACCCTGAAGACCATTGTACCCGTATTATTTTCCAAATTCAATACAGTATCCCGTCATAATATCCCAGCAGATGCCCCACCACCTCAGAGTAGCTGGCCATGCCGGATGAGACGCCGTTGGCCTTCAGGACGGTGTTGGTGAAGGTTTCCGTGGACTGTCTTACGGCCTTCGTGGGAAAAGGAGACTCCTCCTCCACCCTCTGCCTGGTCTCCTCCGTAATGAAGATATCATCCGTAAGCACCTGCTCCGAGATCTCCGGATGCCCCTTTAATAATTCCGGATCCTCCCCGGCAGACCGCCTCCAGTCCCGTTCCACGTATCCCAGAACGCTTAAATAACCACTGTAATTAAAAAATCCGTCGCTGCTTAGGATGCAGGCCAGGAAGCCGATGAGGTTTGCGTCATCCTCATAGAGGTTTCCCTTGGTATGGGACAGCTCATGGCAGAGGGTGGCGGGAAGGTTTACAGGCTCCATGTAGCGGTTATAATTGGCCTCCATGGTGAAGGGGAAATAATAGCCCGCCATATTCTGCTGGCAGAGGAAAAAGGAATGATAGACAGGCTTCGGAGAAACGGTAAAGCCTGCGTACACCGGATCCATCTCCCCCACGGGCCCCATGGCT
>CAMNLO010000023.1 GCA_946543095.1 uncultured bacterium | reverse complement strand
GGGCAGGCTCCGGAAACAACGCAGGACGCAGACTCCGGAGATCGCGGAAGACCCCGCAGACCGGACCCGAAGACGGATCCGGAAGAGGGAAACAGTGATCTCCGGGGTGACGCGGTAAAAAAGTTTTGCTATAATGGGGACGGTTTATTGGAGGTTGTCATTTATGAAGAGTGTTCTTCCGACGCTTCTGGTGATCGTCCTCATTCTTATTCTGGGGGCGGGCTATGCCGGAAAGCTGTATCTGGATAAATATTCCTATTCTGATGAAAAAGCGGATCCCGATGAATATTTCAAAATGAAGGGTGATGCGGATGTGGCGCTGTTTTTACAGGATGAGCTGCTGGAGGAGCGGGGAATGCTCCGGGGCGGCGAGGTGTATGTGAGCCTGGACACCGTCCATAAGTATTTTGACTCCCGGTTTTACTGGGACGCAGGGGAGGGAATGCTCCTGTATACCACGGATATGTATACGGACAGAGTTTATCCCGGGGAGGACCGGGTCCGGACCGCCGCGGGAGATGCGGTCTATGAGCACACCCCCGTTCTGGCGGAGGGAGACGGGGTGTTCCTCAGCCTGGAATTTGTGCAGGGCTATGTGGACATTGCCTGTGAGCTGTTTAAGGACCCGAACCGGGTGCAGATTTACAACACTCTTGTGGAAGCGGATATCGCCAAAGTGGAAAAGGACACTGAGGTCCGCCTGAAGGGGGGTGTCAAGAGCCCGATCCTCCGGGAGATCAAAGAAGGGGAAACGGTCCGGGTGCTGGAATCCCTGGAAAACTGGACGAAGGTCAAGACAGAGGACTGCTTCATCGGCTATATCGAAAACAAGCGCCTTTCCGGCTATTCCAGTGAGGAAAGAGGCGCCTCCGGGGCGGCAAAGAACAGCTACACTTCCTTTGCAAGGGACGGGAAGGTCAGCCTCCTCTGGCAGCAGATGCTGACGGAGCAGGGCGCCGAGGCATTGAAGGAAGGGATCGCCCCTGCCGCAAAAAGCGGGGAAGCGTCAGGCATTCCCTTATCCGGGCAGGGAGGATTGATACGGGTCATCTCTCCCACCTGGTTTGCCGCTTCTTCCGCAGCGGGAGATGTGCATTCCATCGCCAACCGGGCCTATGTGGAGGCAGCCCATGCAGCCGGGATGGAGGTCTGGGCCTTAGTGGACAATGACATCAACAACCAGTTTCAGCTGGATACAAAGGCCCTGCTCTCCTCCGATGCAGGCAGACGGACCCTTGCCGCCAATCTGGCGGAGGCCGCGGCATCCCTCGGCATTGACGGCCTGAATATCGACTTCGAGCAGATCCCACAGGAAAGCGGTGAGGATTACGTGCAGTTTATCCGCGAGCTCCATGTGGCCACGCGAAAGGCAAACCTGGTGCTGTCCGTGGACATTCCCCAGGCCAGGGAATATACCAGGCACTATGGCTTTCGGGAGCTGGGAGTCATGTGCGATTATGTGGTTATGATGGGCTATGACGAGCACTACGCCGGATCCGCGGAGGCAGGCAGCGTGGCATCCATCGGCTTTGTGGAGGAGGGGTTAAAGGAGCTGCTTTCCGCCGGGGTTCCCGCGCAAAAGGTGATCAACGGCGTTCCTTTTTATACAAGGGTCTGGAAGGCTGCGGGACAGGAGCTTTCCTCGGAAGCCATTTCCATGAACACCCAGGCGGAATTCATCAGCCGCAACGGCCTGACTCCCGTATGGAACGAGGAGGCCTGCCAGAATTACGTGGAGATGGACTATAACGGAACCCATTATCAGCTCTGGATGGAGGACCACGATTCCCTTTCCGCCAAGCTCTCCGTGATGGACGCTTTGGAGATCGGAGGCGTGGCAGGCTGGAAGCTGGGGCTGGAGTCTGCCGAAGCCTGGCAGGCCATTGGGGAATACATGACACGATGACGACAGAGCTTGTTTCGGCATACACGGAAGACGGTTCCGCGCTGAATGAAGAGACGATCCGCCGCGCAGGCCGCGTCCTGCGGGAGGGGGGGCTTGTGGCTTTCCCTACGGAAACAGTCTACGGCCTGGGGGGAGACGCCTTAAATCCCGCTTCCTCGAAGAAGATCTATGCAGCCAAGGGGCGGCCCTCGGACAATCCGCTGATCGTCCATATCGCGGAGCTGGAGGCCCTTTCTGCCATTGTAAAAAAGATCCCGGAGGCGGCCTTAGCCCTGGCAGAGCAGTTCTGGCCGGGGCCTTTGACCATGATCTTCGAAAAATCGGACCTGGTACCCATGGAGACCACGGGCGGGCTGTCCACCGTGGCGGTCAGGATGCCGGACCATCCGGCGGCCCTTCGGCTGATCCGGGAAGCAGGCGGCTACATTGCGGCCCCCAGCGCAAACCGTTCCGGCAGGCCGAGTCCCACGCTGGCCTCCCATGTGTACGAGGACCTTGCGGGCAATATCGAAATGATCCTGGACGGCGGACATGCCACGATCGGCCTGGAGAGCACGATCCTGGATCTCAGTGTGGAGAAGCCCGTGATCCTGAGGCCCGGATATATCACGAAGGAGGAGATCTTCGGAGTTCCGGGGATGGAGGAGGATAGGGTGCCGGCCGGTTTACATAAAATGAGCGACAAGGAAGACTTCCATCCCAAAGCCCCGGGGATGAAATACAGGCACTATGCGCCGAAGGGCGATATGACCGTGCTCTGCGGCCCCATGCAGCGGGTGGCAGAGGCTCTTTCCGAGCTTTCCCGGGCGGCATCGGCCCGGGGAGAGACCGTGGGGATCCTCTGCAGCAAAGAGACTGCCGAAAGGGCCGGGCTTTCGGAAGCGGTGCTGTTTAGCCCCGCATCCAGGGAGGATCCGGCAGGGATCGCGGCGGGGCTCTTCGAGGGCCTTCGGAGAATGGATGAGGCTTCCTGCACCGTGATCTTCGCGGAAGGGTTTCCCGAAGAGGGGGTTTTCATTGCGGTAATGAACCGGCTGAAAAAAGCAGCCGGCGGAAATATCATACACATATAAACTGTATTGGAGGTGCATATGGCCAGAGTCATTTACATGGATCATCCGCTGATCCATCACAAGATCACATTCATCCGCCGTAAGGAAACGGGCACAAAGGATTTCCGCCAGACCATCGGGGAGATCACCATGCTCATCGCCTATGAGGCCACCTGGGGGCTGAAGCTTTCGGATGTGGAGATCGAGACCCCCATCTGCAGGACCATGGGAAAGGAACTGAAAGGAAAGAAGCTGGCCCTGGTGCCTATCTTAAGGGCGGGCCTCGGCATGGTAGACGGCATTCAGCAGCTGATCCCCGCGGCAAAGGTGGGGCACATCGGGCTGTACAGGGATCCCGTGACCCATGAGCCCATTGAGTATTACTGCAAGCTGCCGGCGGACTGCGATGAGAGGGAGGTCTTTGTGCTGGATCCCATGCTGGCCACAGGGGGTTCCGCCTCCGCAGCCATTACACTGTTAAAGCAAAAGGGAGTGAAGAATATCCGTTTCCTGTGCATCATCGCGGCGCCGGAGGGCGTGGAGCGGCTCACAAAGGAGCACCCGGACGTGGATGTGTTCGTGGGGGCCCTGGATGAGAAGCTGAATGAGAATGCGTATATCGTTCCCGGATTAGGGGATGCAGGGGATCGGATCTTCGGGACCAAGTGATCATGTAAACGAGGCCACTGCCGTGAGGCACGCCGATTCGGAACGCGCCTGCACTCCGGCCGTCATGAAATGTAATAAGGAGGATCATGAAAAGGGAAGATTATATCTCCTGGGATGAGTATTTCATGGGAGTGGCGATGCTGACGGGCTTTCGCTCCAAGGATCCCAATACCCCGGTGGGCGCCTGCATCGTCAGTGCGGACCACAAGATCCTGTCCATGGGCTATAACGGTTTTCCCGTGGGCTGCAGCGACGATGAGTTTCCCTGGGAGAGAGAAGGGGAATTCGGGGACACCAAGTACGCCTATGTGACCCACTCGGAGCTGAACGCCATTTTAAACTACCGGGGCGACAACAGGGATCTGGAGGGGGCCACCCTCTACGTTTCCCTCTTCCCCTGCAACGAGTGCGCCAAGGCCATCATCCAGTCCGGCATCAGACGCGTGGTGTACTTAAGCGACAAATACGCGGGCGAACCCATGACCATCGCTTCCAGGAGGATGTTTGAGGCTGCCGGTGTCAAAACGGAGCAGTACGTAAAGAGCGGCAGAAAGATCGAGATCGAGCTGTAGGATCCCGGTTTTGCTTATGATGAGAGAAACCGATACAAGTGAACACCGGACCGGCTGCGAAAATGCCGGGACAAGAGGTTTACATAATTCAAATTTAAAACAGGGCAGCGCTTTTGCAAAATCCGCCGGGAGGTTTGCGGTGCGCACCGCTGCCGGGCTTATCCTTGCCTTTCTCCTGTCGGTGAACACTCCCTTCGGCGTGCTTGCGGACACCATCAGCGACCTGGAACAGCAGCTGGGGCAGAAGGAGCAGGAAAAAGACCTGACCGAGGACGCCCTCCAGGATACCAGGGAAAACCTGGACGATCTGAAGACCGCCCAGAGCGGTCTGAAGGGGCAGCTGAACAGCTTAAACACGAAGCTTACCGAGGTCAGCGACAATCTAGCGGATCTGGAGGTGAAGCTGGAGATCAAAAACAGGGATATCGATGAGGCGGAGGGGCTTCTGCAGGAGGCCATCGCCACGGAAAAAGCCCAGTATGAGGCCATGAAGGCCAGGATCCGCTTCATGTATGAATCCGGGGAGCAGACCTATATGGAGCTTTTGTTTTCCTCGGAGACCCTGGCGGGCTTTCTAAACCGGGCGGATTACATCGAAAAGCTGGAGGCCTATGACAGGCGGATGCTGGAGGAATTCAAGGCCACCAGGGTGCTTGTGGAGGAGACCAGGGCAAGGCTTGAAAGCGAAAAGGCGGATCTGGAGAGCTTAAAGCAGGCCGCGGCCGCGGAGCAGGCAAAGGTGCAGGGCCTGGTGACACAGACCTCCGTGGAGGTGAAAAAATACGCCGGGGCCATCAGCCAGACGGAAGAGGAGGCCGAGGCCTACGAGGCCATGATTGCCAGACAGGAGAGCGATATCGCCGCCCTCAGAAAAATGATCGCCGAGGAAAAGGAAAAGTCCAGGCTGGCTGCCCGGTCCACCTGGAGAGACATTTCAGACATTCAATTTGCGGAGGGAGACCGGTATCTTCTGGCAAACCTGATCTACTGCGAAGCGGGAAACCAGCCCTACGAGGGACAGGTGGGGGTGGGAGCCGTGGTAATCAACCGGGTCAGGAGCGCCGTTTATCCGGACACTGTGGTGGGAGTGATCTATCAGAACAGGCAGTTCTCCCCCGTGGCCTCAGGCCGCCTGGCACTGGCCCTTGCGGAAAACCGGGCATCCGCCGCCTGCTATCAGGCCGCAGACGCCGCCATGCAGGGACAGACCACAGTGGGAAACTGCGTCTATTTCAGGACCCCCATCCCGGGACTTACCGGGATCCAGATCGGGGGACATATCTTCTATTAAAGAATGTTATTCAATGCTGAGATAGGGAACCATCGGGGCTTCCAGTTCGGCCAGCTTCCCGCCGTAAAGCTTTCGCAAAAGACCGTCCAGCTGATTTAAGGCGTTGATCATATCCGCCTTTGTGATGAGCCCCCGGTCAAAGGCCTGGGCCAGCTCATCCAGATCCAGGATCTCGATCTCGCCTCCGGGAGAGACGGTGACGTCCGCCAGCAGATCCGTGGCGATGATCTGATCCTCCGAACAATCATATTTTACGATGTCGCAGTAGGTGTATTTTAAGCTGCCGTCCGGGAGATAGAAACGGGAGACCTTGCAGCCTTCCTTCAGATAGTAGACAGACAGGCCGTGATCCAGGTCGGATCGTTTGTGAAGCGCCTTCCAGCGCGTTACGATGATATTTTCGTCAGCAAAAAGCACCTCGTCCCCGGTCAGGGGAACGATCTCACTCGGGATCAGTCGTTTCCTGAAGAGCTGGATGCTTCGCATAAAAGGATTGTAATAAGGATAATGTCAAAAGTCAATCAGGGAAGTTATTGAAGTCATATCTTTTGTGCCGTTTTCTGCTGTCCAGACGGCTCTTCCAGATATCCCGCCTTCTGGTGAAGGCGTAGGATTTTGTAAACTCTCCCAAAGCCCCCAGCAAAATGACCACAGCCATTACGACAATAAGGGGAACGATAATGCGCCGGATATCCAGAAAGACCGCATTTTCCTTCTTAACGGGGATGTCCGACGGGATATACTTCAGAGAGGCTTCTCCCAGAACAAGGCCCTCGTGGGAGTAGGTGATCCTTGCGAAGCTGTCTTCTGTCCCGATTAAGGTGAGGGAGGGGGTAAGGTCAGAGGCATTCAGAGTCCTGGGCAGCAGGATCCTGGCCTGGCGGTCCACCTCGAAGCTGCCGGCGGAGGCCCCCAGAAGGTCAAAGCCGGAGCGCAGGAATTCCGGGGTTTCCAGAAGGAAAGGAGCTTCCGTTTCCTCGGGAGGGATCAGAGAAAAGTTTTCAAAGCCGTATTTTAAGAGCTGCTCCGTTTCCGTAAACTGGGCGGGGCTTACTTCCTTCATGACTACGGCGACGAGCCGCATGCCGTCCCGTTCCGCCCCGGTCACAAGGGTCTGGCCCGCCAGGGAGGTGTAGCCGGTCTTGCCGCCGATGACACCCTGAAAGGGGAGCTCGCCGTTGATGAGCTGATGCTTGTTTTTCAGCCAGAAATCATCGGGCTGGCCGGGCTTTGCCACGAAATGATAATTCCGGGTATTGCCGATGCCCCTGAGATAATCGTTCTCAAAGAAGGCCCTGCCGATCAGGGCCAGATCATGGGCGGAGGTGTAGTGCGCTTCGTCGTGATAGCCGTTGGTGTTTGCAAAATGGGAGTCGGTGCAGCCCAGCTCCTTTGCCTTTTTATTCATGGCTTCCACAAAGGCTTCGATGGAGCCGCAGCAGTATTCCGCAATGGCGTTGGAGCACTCGTTGGCGCTGCCTACCAGGATTCCCAGAAGGGTTTCCTCCACGCTCAGGTACTGGCCCGGGTCGATGCCGATGGTGGAGCCGTCCTGTGGCACGGAGAGCACTGCCTTCTCCGAGAATTTTACCGTGTCCTTTAAATCCGTTACATAATCCATGGCCACCACGCAGGTCAGAAGCTTGGTGGTGCTGGCGGGATACATGCGCTTATGACCGTTCAGGGAATAAAGGTCAAGGCCGGAGGAGGTCTCCAGAAGACAGGCGGAGCCCGCAGCCAGCTCCGGCCCCGCGGGCCAGCTTTCGGCCGGGTATTCCACAGTGTTTTCCGGCGCAATATCCTCCGCCTCCGCGGCCAGGGCAGGGAGGCACAGGAGCGCGAAGCACAGGAAAACTGCTAAGACTGTAAAAAATGATCTGATCCTTGTAATCATAGAATTATATGATATAATGAACACACAGAAGGCAAGCGATTGCCCCATTTGAGTTAGACGAAAATAACCGCCTGGTTGCTCAGTCCGGGGCGGTTATTTTTCGTCCTTTTTTTGACTTATCTGGATTACCAGACCTATCAAGTCAACAAGAAACGTTGCAAACAGCAAGATCTCTGTCAAGCTCATAGGCATCACCCCCTTTCCGGGGAACCGCCTGCCTCATTGACAAGTCTAACACATCTGGGAATGCCCCACAAGCAGATCATGTTTCCGATTGAAAAATCCCCCTCTTCGGAGTAGACTAATCCCATGAGACTCAGACACATCAAAGGCGCGGAGGAGCGCATGGAGGAAAGCCCCCGGGTGCTTATGCCCGGCGATGATACCGTTTCTTTGGCAAAGGAAAGGCCCCTGCGCCTGGAGATCGGGACGGGGAAGGGCAATTTTATCATTGAGCAGGCCATCCGCCATCCCGAAGCCTTTTTTGTGGGAATGGAGCGTCAGGCCTCAGCCCTTGTCTACGCCGTAAAGAAGGCGGAAGCCATGCAGGAGCCCCCGGAAAACCTCCGGTTTTTCTACGGCGACGCGGAACAGCTGGAGCAGTATTTCCCGGAAGGCTCCATTGAGACGATCTACCTGAATTTTTCCGACCCCTGGCCCAAAAAGAGGCATGAGGGGCGCCGGCTCCCCGGCAGGCGCTATCTGCAGCGGTTTCATGGGCTTCTGATCCCGGAGGGGAGGATCGAATTCAAGACCGACAACAGGGAGCTGTTTGATTACGCCCTGGTGGAGCTGCCGGAGGCGGGGTTTGAGACTTTGGATGTGACCTTTGATCTCCATAATGACCCTGAGCTTTCCCGGGGAAACATCATGACGGAATACGAGCGGAAATTCGCGGCAGAGGGGGTGCCCATCTGCAAATACACGGCGAAGAAAAAACAGTGAGCGGACCTGTATATTTGCAGATATACATCAAAGAAAAGCAGTGAGCGGACCTGCCCATCTGCAGATATACAAATTCTCATCATGGAGGATATCATGAAACAATACACCTTAAACATCGATCCAAGCGTTTTTATCGCCCCTTCGGCGGATGTGCTGGGGGATGTGACCATCGGAAAAAACTGCGGCATCTGGTATCATGCCACCATCCGCGGAGACGAATACCCCATTGTGATCGGGGAGAACACCAATGTCCAGGACAATGCGGTGCTCCATGTGGGAGACGGCAATGAATGCCATGTGGGCAATAATGTGACCATCGGCCACTCCGCCATCGTCCACGGCTGCACCGTGGGGGACAACACCGTCATCGGCATGGGGGCCATCATCATGAATGGGGCTGTGGTGGGAAAGAACTGCACCATCGGCGCCGGCGCCCTTGTGACCGAAGGGAAGGTGATCCCTGACGGAAGCCTTGTGATGGGGGTCCCGGGGAAGGTGGTCCGCAGCATGGAGGAGAAGGATTTCGCCTGGAACAGGCGCAATGCCGCCATGTATGTGGAGGAAGCGAAGGAAGCGAAGCAGGCACAGGAGGAGAAGACGAAAGCAGACGCGGAGGCTTTGAAGACTGCGCTTCTGGCCCTGGGCGAGAAGGTCTTTCGATCCTGAATGAGGGCCGGGGCAGCCTTTTACGAAAGACGCTTTTCGATGTGGGCTTTTGTCGCAGGTCTCCCGGAAGTCTTACGGTGATAAAGACGTCTGTGAGAGCATCTGCGGGGAGATAAGCGGATATGATCGCGCTGATAACAGGCGGGGCTTCCTCTGGAAAATCCGGCTTTGCGGAGGAGCTTTGCGGAGTCCTCTCAAAGCGGGACGGTTGCAGAAAGCTCTACCTCGCCACCATGAAAAACGACGGCAAGGAGGCGGCGGAGCGGATCCGGCGCCACAGAAGCCTCCGGGCCGGGAAGGGCTTTGAGACCATAGAGGCGGAGAACACTGCGCAGATCGGTGCGCTTCGGACGGAAGCTGACGACCTGATCCTGCTGGAGACCCTCTCCGTCCTTGCGGCGAACGAAATGTTTTCGGAATGCGGCGTGTATGCGGGAGCTGGAGAGGAAGCGCCCGGAAAGCTGGCAGGCAGGATATTTGCCGCTTTGCAAAAGCTTGCTTTCAGGCACCTGATTTTGGTGTCGGATGAGATCTTTTCCGACGGACTTGAGTGGGAGGGACAGCCCTACGATCCCATGACCCTTCGCTATCTGGAGGTTCTGGGGGCTCTGCACCGGTTAGCCGCCGGGAAAGCGGAGCTTGTGGCGGAGGTGTCGGCGGGGAAGATCCGCTTTTGGAAGGGCAGGGAATTGGTTGATATAGAAAAAGGAAATACCTCTCCCATTCCCGGGCTGCATCTGGTGGTTTCGGGCGCTTATCAGGGGGGAGAGGAATACGGAGTGAAAATGTATCCGGAGGCTGCGCAGCTTACGGATCTTTATGAACGTTTCCGGGAAGCCCTGAAAGAGGGACGGGAGCCGGAACGGGAGCTGGATGAGGAGATCGAAGCGGCCCTCAGGCAGGGAGAGCTTGCGGTGTGGGCGCTGGAGACCGGTTCCGGCGTGGTTCCCATTGACCCCTTTACTCGCAGCCTGCGGGAGCGTTACGGACGCTATGTCTGCCTTCTTGCCGAACGTGCCTGCAGTGTAGAAAGGCTGTTCTGCGGTCTTTCCGAGAGGATTCGCTGATGTTTTATTCTGCCTTGCTTTCGATCCTGGCACTGATGCTGGGCATAGTGCTGGATATGCTGATCGGAGATCCGGAGGGCATCCCGCATCCTGTGCAGCTGATGGGCAAGTGGATCTCTATCTGGGAGGACCTGATCCTGGGGCCGAAGGAGGGACACTTTGCCAAGGGGGCAGGGACTGTTTCCAAGCCCGGGCATATCCGCAGGAAGGAATTTCTGGGCGGTTTCTTTATGATCCTTACTCTGCTGCTCCTTTCGGTGGGGATCGCGGAAGGCCTCCTGGGGATCGGCAGGCATTTCTCCATACTGATCTATTTTTTCCTGTATTTATTAATGTGCTGGCAGACCCTGGCGGCAGGCTCCATGTCCAGGGAGGCAAAGAATATCGAACAAAAGCTCCGTGAAGGGGACCTTGCGGGAGCAAGGCAGGCCCTTTCCCGGATCGTGGGCAGGGACACGGAGAATCTGACGGAATCCGAGGTCATCTGCGCCGCAGTGGAGTCCATAGCGGAATCCACGGCGGACGGGGTCATCAATCCCCTGTTTTATCTGGCCCTTTTCGGCCCTCCCGGAGGCTTCGGGTTTAAGGCTGTGAACACCGTGGACTCCATGGTGGGCTACCACAATGAAAGATATGAGTATTTCGGCAAGGCAGGCGCCCGTCTGGACGATATCCTGGGCTTTCTTCCCTCCAGACTGGGGGGCGCTGCGCTGCTGGCTGCGGGATGCATCAGCGGAATGTGCAAAAGGGACCTGAAAACCCTGTTTGAACTGTGGGGGCGGTTTCGGAATCTGCCTTCCAGCCCCAACGCAGGCCAGACAGAGGCGGCCATAGCGCTTATCCTTGGGATCGAGCTGGGGGGCGCAGCCTGGTACGCCGGGAAAGAGATCCAGAGGCCGAGGCTGGGGCTCCCGGAAAGAGAGCCGGAGATTCAGGATATCAGACGGGCCATCCGTCTCATGTATTATGCGGAGGCCCTCTGCCTTCTGCTCTTCCTGACAGCGGCGGTTCTCATCGCGGTCTGGACCTTCGGCACCGGAGTATTATTGAGTATCGGAAGATGAATAAGGGGGACAACAACATGGAAATCGAAAAGATCCTTGCAGCCTGCGACCACACGCTCTTAAGACCTGACGCCAGATGGCCCGAATACGACAGCTTCCTGGACGACGCCATGTAGTACAAGGAGGCGTCAGCCTGCAT
>CAMNLO010000022.1 GCA_946543095.1 uncultured bacterium | reverse complement strand
GTTTCCATTGCAATCAGTACATCACGTGAACCTTGTGCTGTCCGCTCACCGGCAGCATGAAGGGCGTCACTTCCACATCGTCCAGATCCGCCTCATGGAATCCATTGCTGTCCCGATAGCTGACGGTGATCATGGACCGCTTGACCATGGCCCTGCTCTTTAAGATGTTCAGCCGCATCAGAAGCTGGGATTTCTTCGGCAGCGTGCCGATGCGCCAGCCTTTTCCGTACTCTAAGCCCGTGGGATTCAAGTATTCCTCCATCACCGCGTTCATCAGGGGCTGCAGCTCAAAGCTGTCGTCCATATCGATGACGCTGACCCACACCTCCACGGAAACCGCCACGAAAATGGGCTCCACGATATGCAGCCGCTCCTCTGTGACCGTCACCTCGGAATGCGCTAACAGATATTTCTTCAGGCCCCCCACGATCTGGTGGAAGGCAAAGGAACCGTCCGCAAACTCCTTCATCAGGAGCACAAACCAGATGTCCGACTCTGTTTCCGTCCCGTCCATGGCCACTCCCGTGACCCCGCGGACCTGGTCGATGGTGTCGGAATAGGACAGGATGCCCCGCTTGTAGTCCTCAAGGCTGACCAGTCTGTCCCCGGAGCTTAGGATATTGGCGCCTCTTTGCAGCGCCTCGTCGATATTCTCGATGTTGGAGCCGCCGTAGGCCCGAACCGGGTTATAGAGATTCCCGATATACATCAGGTAGGACATGGAGGTGTCGATGCTTCCCACGTCCACATTGCCGCTCTCGCCGCCGGAACGCCTGATCCGCACCCGGATCGCCGTATCGTCCATGACCCTGGGGAAATAGGTTTCCACGCCGTCGCCGAAGATCAGCTGGTTCCTTAAGCGGTCCAGGATATAGACCCTGGGATGGGCAGCCTCCGAGAAATGGGTCACCTCTTCCCATTTGGTGTAGAAGGCGGTGAAATTCCCCATCATATCGAATTCCGCGTAGTTGTTATCCGGATCCTCCAAAAGCCTTCGCTTCATCTCATCCCTGGAGAAGCTGGTGATCTCGTTGACCCACACCTCGGCGTCCAGGATATTGGTGGCGCTTAAGCCGAACCGCATATTGGGCTCCAGGGTATTTACATAGAGATCCATGATCCCCAGCGTCTCGATATTGGAGACGGACACCGCATTCAGATAGATATTCCGGATTTTGGGCAGATCAAAGATGTTTTCGTTTTCGCTCTGGCGCTTGCCCCGGACGATCCGGATCCAGTAGCCCTTCTGCCCTTCCAGCACCGTGTTGAACATATCCGGGGGCGGAATAAACCGCACCACACCGGATCTGGTGAAATCCTGGGTCTGATCGGAGACCTTCAGGATCTTAAAGCCGTCCGAGGTCATATATTCGAATCTGCACTTCAGCTCCTCAAACCGGGCGGCGTCCTCCAGCTCGAATAAAAGGCTGATGGGCCCGTCCTCCAGGGCCTTGGAAAAGCACAGATACAGGGCATCGTCATGATATTCGCTCTGACGGAAGGTCACAAAACCCTTCGGGTTTTTCATCTTCGGGGTCAGATCGTACTTCTTTGTCCCGGCGATGACCTCCAGGAGGGAAGGGATCGTGTAGTCCTGGGGATACTCATAGGCGATGGTCAGATTCTTCATCACCGGATAGTGATGCACGCAGGGCCTTAAATAGCAGTTATCCGCCTTCAGAAGCTGCAGCCGCAGGATCTTTCCGTTAAAGGCTCCGGCAGAGGTTTCCTGCCAGTCGGAAGGGCAGACAAAGCGTAATTCCACCCTGCCGGCCTTTTCCATGGCAAACAGGGCACGGACATCACCGACCAGGGGAAGCTTTTTCCAGCCTGTCCCGTTGAAATATTCCAGAGCCACCTCTTCCGCACGGGAATCCGCGCTGACCTCCTTGCTGATGATCCGGGGCTTTCTCTTGATGATCTTTAAGGATTCATCCAGCTGCTCGGGAGTCATGGTGAGGCGGTGCTCTTCGAAGCTCACGTCAAAGGCCATGGTGATATTGGCGCCCGACTTTGAGAAATAGGAATTCATCCCGATAAAGCATTCCGCATACAGGGAAAGGGTGTCCGAGAAGGGAGCAAAGGAATTCGGTTCAAAATCATTTTGTCCGTCGGAAACGCTTTCCGCAGGGGCAGGCGCCCCGGAGGAGGAAAGGGTGATCTTCCCGGCTTTTCTGGCGGCTTCCACAGGGCCTTTTGCGATGAGAAGAAATACGGAATACTCCTTCTCACCGATAGGGACCCTGCGGCACTCCTCACTCTTTTTCACCACAAAGGTCCTGCCGTCATCCAGGGCTTCCACGCTGTCCACGGCAGTGATGCCCGCAGCGGAGACATAGCCGAACTGGACCCTGCCTTCGTTGATATCCTCCACCAGCTTTTCCGCATCGGAAAAGCTGAAATAAATGCTCTCATTCTCCACGTCAAAGACTGTGGAATGGTACATCAGCAAAACATTGCGCTCGATCCCGTCGTGCTCTCCGAATAACGTGAAGGGACGCAGCGTCGGGGCTCTGTCCAAAAGCTCATCATTGTCATCCCCGGTATCCGGCTGGATGCGCCTTAAGAAGGGGAAGTCTCCTCTGTGGTCCCGGGAAGGGGCAGGCTTCAGGTTATCCTTTTCCTTCTCTTCTCCGGATTCTTCCTCGTCCACGGAGGCGTCATCCTCCAGGGCAGAGGACTCCTCCCGGGGGCTCCCCAGCTCTCCCGGGATCTCGGGGGGCTGGAATCTCCCTAACAAGGGCACCAAAGTCCCGTCCTCCAGGTCCGTCATATAGGCGGCGCTGATCCTGGCTCCCGTGACATAGACGCCGTTGTCCGTTTCAAAGATAACAGGCTCATCCGCATCGGAAAACAGCTTTGTGCCCTTCTCCAGAAAGGCCCCGGAGAGGGCGTCGTCGATCAGGCTTGCCACCACGACACTGCTGGCAGGCTTGGCGGGAAGCAGCGAAATGTCCAGCAGGTTGATGAACTCGGTGTGGTAGCGGTTTAAGACATCATTCTCCAGACCGATGTTCTCTTCCATCTGGGTGGCAAAGATCTTTGCCAGGGCCACACCGATATCGGGATCCTCCGGGTCGTAGTGCCAGCCCGTATCGTAGCAGGCTGCCAGCTCGGCGATCTTTTTTTCGATATCCGCCGCTGTCCTCGGATCAATCTGTAATTTCCTGGATGATCTCCTCTGGTTCATATTCCTCCGGTTCCTCTCCCTCTGTCTCCACCTGCGCGTTCATATAAAACGGGAATACCAGATTATCGCGCACGTTTGTGGCCCGCACTGTGTACTCGATGTCAAACAAAATGGCTCCGGGACGGCTCTTTGTGTCCGCCGTGATCTCCACATCCTGAATCCTGGGCTCCTGCACCGTCAGCTGATCCCTGAGGGTCCTGATGACCATGTTGAGCATTGTGGTCCCCAGATCCAGGAAGGTGTAGGACATCAGGTTGGTGCCGAATTCCGGACGCATGGGCCGCTCGGTCTTCTGGGTCATCAGAAGAAGATAGACCGACTCCCTGACGCTCTGCTCTTCGGACACCGTCTCAAATTTGCCCGTGGCCGGATTGATGGTGGGCGGGAATTTCATCCCCTGTCCCAAAAATGATTTGTCGGGCATATTCGCCTCCGTTCCCTGCGTTCAACTCGCGAATGTCAAACCTGTGAACATTAAACCTTTTGACCCTGTTATCATATATATACGCGCCCGGAGGAAAAAAGACACTCCCCGGCGCACCTTCCTTATCCCAGCTTGATCAGATTGCCTCCCACCGTGGTCATGCCGTTGGCATTTAGCTTCAGGCTGGCGGAGGACTCGATATTGATATTGGCGCCGGAAAGCTCTGCCTTGCCCGTGGCATTTAGCTTTAACTGCCCCTGGGCGGAAAGGCTCACATCCGTGGTGTCCACGGTGATCTTGCCGTTGGTGCCGTTTAGGACGATGGTGATCTTGTCCCCTGCCTTGATGGTGATCTTTTCCGCGGCCTTTAAGGTGATATTGCCCTTCTCGGTCTTCATCTCCAAAAGGCAGTTCTCATCCTTGTCCTTTAGCTTCATCTCCTTGTTTTCATTGTCCATCTCAAGCAAGTGCTGGCCGGTCTTGCCGTCCCCCGCGGTGAAGAGCTGGATCTTGTCCTTGGTGCCGTCTCCCTCTAAGGCATCCAGGAAATACAGGGTGTTTCCGTGTTTTGTCTTGATCTTCTTGTGGGGATTCGCCGGGTTTTTATTGTTGTCGTCCGCCCCCTTCACCTCTTTGATGAAGTTGTCCGTGTCCTTGGGGATGCAGCCGATGACATAGGGCTTTTCGATATTTCCCTGCTCAAAGACCACCAGGACCTGATCCCCGATCTCCGGGATAAAGTAATGGCCCCAGTCCTTCCCCAGATAGGGCATGGCCACTCTCGCCCATTTCAGTACATTGGCGTTCTGGTCCCTGGTGTGGATGGAAACGCAGATCCTGCCCTTGCGCTTTTCATTGAAATTGTCCACCACCTCTCCCAGGACCACGCCGAAGATCCGGTTGTCGCCGGTCTCGGTCTTGATGATATTCTTTTCGGAGATGTCCTCGATGACGTCAAAAAGTGCCATTTTTATGCGAATCCTTTCAAAACTTACGCAAATGCGTGCTTACAGATCGATAATAAGTACCACTTTAGTGCGTAATCAGCGTTTCCCTAAACTTTTGCGGCCTTCCCCACGATCTCGGTGCGGAAGATACCGTCCTTGTTCATGGTGTGGATCACGCTCATGATGTAATAGGTGTTGTCCACCGTGTCCCCCAGATCCTTCAGGTCGATGAATTTTCCCGGCACCAGCTCCGGCAGGCCGATGATCCCGGCTCTGAGGGTCCCGAAGCGGTACACCATATCCTCCAGCAGATATTCCGCCCTGTGGCCCGTGTCGTCCTTGGAATCCGCCGTGGGATCGATAAAGACCTTCTCCATGTTCTTGATCAGGTTTTTCGCCTTGGAACCGATCTTATTGGAATTCTTTTTCTTGGTGGTGAGCAGCTTCCCCTTCCCGGGATCCACATTCCGCACCTCCACGGAGCTTACAAGCCCTGTGATATCGTATTCCACGTCCAGGGTCTGGAGCATGGTGGCGGGGCTTAGGGTCATCAGCGTGGAGGTGTCCTTTTTCGCCTTGCGGAACACCATCCTGCCCCCCAGGATATAAAACTCGAAATTGAATTTCTTCGCTGCCTTGACGATAAACTCGTAGTCGCTCTCCCCCACCATTTCCACGGTGTAGGTGCTCTCGCTCTGCCTGTTGGAGTTCTCTTCGCCTCCTCCGCCGCCGCCCTGCTGGCTCTGGCTGGCATCCGGCGTGTCCTCGATGGTGGCATCCGTGATCATGACTCCCGCGGTGGAATCATCCGCCTTGTCGCTTCCGCCCGCAGGGAGAGAGCCGCCTCCTCCCACGCTTCCTCCGGGCGAATCCTGCATGGCGTTCTGGGCGTTCTGGGAGAGCATGGCGCTGTAGGGCTCGTTCCGGAAGATCTCCTTCACCGCCCCGGAATAGCTTTGGGCCTTGAACTGCTTCGAATAGCTGTTGGCCATCATAATGCCTTTTAAGTCCATGGCCGTGATGCGGATCCCGGGGATATCGTCCTCGTCATAGACAAAATTCACCTTGGCGATAAAGCCCCGGAACACCTCTCTGACTGCGGCATCATAGCCCATGTAGATCACCACCACGGATCCCAGCTGGATATACTTCTTCACCGCCTTGTAGCGGTACTGGGTGGCCACATCGTCAAACACATTGTACATCATATAGCTGGCGATGGAGGCTTCAAAGCCGCAGGTCTCCTCGATGCGCAGATCGGAGATGGAGATCCCGTAATCGTTTTCCCCCAGAGGCTCCCCGTCGATCAGAACCTCCGCCACGGGAGAAGCGAAATTTCCGTATTCTTTTTTCAGATCCTCAAATTGATAGCTTTCAGCACCCATAGTCCATCACCTTAGAAGAGTCCGCCGATGAGGGAACCCGCCGCCTGTCCGGCGCGTTTTGTGGTGATCAGGCCGTTGTTGTCGCCGAAGGCCGCTTCGTAGGCCTCTTCCCAGTAGCCCTGGTCCGTGGGCGTGACGCTGGAATCTCTCAGATAAAGCTTCAGGGTCACCACCGCCCTGACCGGTCTTCCCTCTCTGTCGAACATGGTGTAATTGGCGTTTACGTTTTTCAAAATGCCGGAGTAGCTCATCTTGCCCCACTCGAAACAGACTCTCCTGGTGTTCTCATCCCGCAGGGCCGCAGTAAGACCCTCCACCATGACCTGCACGGAATTGGGCTGCCCGGCTGTCTTCTCTTCCGTGGTCCTGGAGATAGCGCCCCCGATATTCTTCGCAAGCCCCGAGTAGGAATAGTTCAGCACATCCTCTGAAAAAGCACGGGCATTCACCATCCTGTCAAAGATCAGCTGCACCCCCAGCTCCACGTGAAGATCCACGGCGCCACGGCTGATCTGGCCGCCGCCGGTCCTGAAATCCTGGATTTCCACATCATCGTCCGCAGCGTAGCTGGAAAGGGTCAGCGTGGAGGGGTTGAACTGCACCTCAAAGCTCTTGTCATAGACCGGATTCCCGCTGTCCGCAGCCAGCGCCTGCTTTAAAGACTTCTCTTCCTCCGCCAGCGCCTTATAGGAGGCAGAGTCCTGCTTCAGATTCGCCATCTGCGTATGGATGGCCTTTAACCTGGCCTTATTCGCCTTATTCGTCGCAAGATTGTTCATCTTGTCGTTGGTATAATTCTTGGAGGCCGCCGTTCCGTTGGCCTGCACCGCAGCCCGTTTCACCAGCTGGGTCGGGGCCCTGTCGTCCGCAATGCGGATGACGGCCTTCTCGATATTTCCGGTGAGGGTCGATGTCAGATTACTGACTATGTCCATATCCTTATCCCCTTATACGTTGAACCAGCCGCCCATGGCCTTTGACACAACGCTGTCGGTCTTTGCCTGCATCTTGGTCCCTGCCGCGCCGAAGGCCGCCGTAAAGGCGTCGTCCCAGTACATCCTGTCGGATTCGTATTCCACGCCGGAGTCTGCCTGCCGGATGGTCATGTCCACGGTGGAGCGCACCGGATTCCCCAGCTTGTTGAACATGGTGTACTGGGCTGTGATATCCGTCACCATTCCGTGGAAGAACATCTCACACCAGGTAAAGATCACATCCCTGGTCTGCTGGTGGGCCAAAAGGGATAAAAGCCCCTCTGTCTGGTTCTTCACGGAGTATCCCCCCTTGGCATTGGTCACCACGCTCTGGACCGTGCTCACCACATTGCCCACGGTGGGATTGGTCAGGATATTTCCCTCCCTG
This sequence comes from uncultured bacterium, assembly GCA_946543095.1. GTDB lineage: Bacteria > Bacillota > Clostridia > Lachnospirales > Lachnospiraceae > CAMNLO01. The sequence continues at coordinate 4,366 of CAMNLO010000022.1, read as the reverse complement.
ACGAAGGCATCCTGGATGTTCATATCATCAAAGATCAGCTGAATGCTTAAGGTGGTGGCCGCCGTCAGATCCACGGTGGTCAGCTGCTGGCGCCCCGCATCCCCCAAAGACTTATAATCCGTGATCTTGCCGGCTCTGGTGGTCAGGGCGATCTTATTGGGATTGAACTGGACCTCAAAGGCAAGATAATTGCTTGCCTTCAGCTGCTGGATCATCTCCTCCTTGCTGGCACCGTTGCCTCCTCCGGCCCCGAAGCTGCCGTCTCCGATCCCGGCGCTCTTTAACAGCTGTCCGGTCTTTTTTTCCTGGCTGGTCTTCTTCCTTTGTTTGATCAGCTTTCGGAGCTCTCTGACATCCTTGCTCTTGGCCTTCTTATTCGCATCATCCATCAGCCGCTCCCTGCCTTCATCCCCGGTGAAATCCCGGACAAAGAGCATGGCCTTCGGGATATTGCCGGTCAGGGGTTTCAGATCGTTCCCAAAACCTTTCACTTTATCTATTGCGGTATTCAAAAAGTCCATAGCTTACAATCCCCGTCTTCTTTTCTCGTTTTCCAGCTTTCTCTCCAGGCGGTTGTAAACCTTCTCGGAGATCTGGTCCATCTGGCGGCGTACGCTTCTTCTTACGATCTCGGAAATATCCTCGGTATTGTTGGTCTCCATCCGCATATTCCTTCGGTTGTTGATGATCTGGCGGTTGGAGATCTCGTTGTTCTCCAGGACACTTCTGATCTCTCTGTTGGTCTGCTGTGTGGTGTTCTGCTGCTCTCTTAACTCCTCGAAGAGCTCCTCGTCAAAGGTGTGTCCCACCTGTCTGTGGGTCAGCTCCAGATTCTGGATCCTTTCCCTGACCTCACGCTGCTTTCCGCTGGTGGTGGTGTGTTCCTTCGCCCAGTCCGTGGCGGATGTGGTGACGTTTTTCATCCGCTCCTCGATCTCCTTGCGGGTTTCAGTATGGTCCACCGTTCTTTTCTCGAAGAACCTGGCATCCCTGGTGAGCTGGTCGATATCGTTGTGGGTCACAAACTCCAGTTCCCTGTATTTGTCCGGATTCTCCAGATACTGCCTGAGCACCTCGTTGGCTACGCCTTCCTTGGCTCCCAAAAGCTGCCCCGCCCTGTTGATGAACTCCTGCCTGCGCTGCTCCTCACTGCGGGCCTGCTCCTTAAACTGCTGCACGAAGCCCGCAGGATCGTTTAAGGCAGCCATGCTCTCCCGCAGGATCCGCTCCTTGCCGCCCGCTGTGGGAGCGTTCTGGTATTCCATCTCCAGCTTTTTCAGCTCCTGGAAGTAGTTCTGGGACCGTTCGATATTGGCCTGGTTGATCTGTTTTAACTGCTGCTCCAGGGTGAACTGATCCCCCTGGACATTGTTGATCTCCTCCTCCATGGTCTGCTGGGTGGCGTAATTGAACTCCGTATTGGAGGAGCTCCCGCCCCACTGGTTTGTCTGGGAGGAAGCGTTTGAGATATTCACACTGGTCTCTTCGGTGCGGCTTGTGTTTCCGCCGAAGATATTGTTCTTTTCCGAAAGATTCCTGAATTCCTGGGAGCTCTTAAACTGCTGCTCCTGACGGAGCACATTGTTTAATTCCTGCCTGAGGGCAATGTTTTCCTGGGCGATCTGATCCCCCTCGTTGGTCACACTGCTTTCCCTGTGATACATGTCCACAGAGGAAATCCTGTCTCCCTCCTGCACCTCATATCTCTGGTCATTCTGCAGATTCCGGATCTGCTGCTGTAGCAGGTTCGTGATGTTTTTATTCTCGGAGAAGAGGGTCTGATCGCTGATGCTGTCTCCGTATACAGTCCCGGCCACATTGGTCTCGGAGCGCCTGTTGTCTGCGGACACATTGCGGGTCACCGGGAAATACCAGTTTTCTTCCCTGCGCTGCTCGATCCGGCTGTACTCCTGATCCAGGCTGCTTTCGTTGGTGATATAGGTCCTGGGATTTTCCATGTACACGTCCCCGGCATGGGAAATGTACATGGCGTACTGGTTTAAGATATCCCCGCCCCTTGCCATGCTTACATTGTCGCCCTGGCGGATCTTCTTTGAGGTCTCCGTTAAGAGCTCGTTGACAAGGCTGATCTCCGTGTTGTAGGATTCCGCCAGCTCCTGATTGATATCCCCCTGCTCCTGCAGGTACTGGATATAATCCGTGCGGTTCTCGATCCTCCGGAAGGTGGAGTCCGCGGAGCCGTAGAAGGAATTCTGGTTGAACAGCCACTTGTTGGACAGATCCCCCGCCCGCTCGGAATGCCTCTGATAGAGATTGTCGATAAGATTCAGGAGCACCGCCGAGGAGATCCGGTTGGTGACGCTCTGCTCCGTTAAATCCGTCTCCATGAACCTGTCGCCTTCATAGATATTCTCATGTCTGTAGGAAAGGGGCAGATTCTCTTCCCGGATAAAGTTCTGGAAGCGCTGCAGCTCCAGATTCTGGGAAAGCCTGGTCTGCTCGGAGAGGAAATATTCCTCCTTGGAAATGGCCAGGGGGGCGCCGTAGGTGGTGGCGCTCTGCTTCACGATATTGTAGATCTGAGCTGTCTGCAGGCGGTTGAATATACTCTCATGCAGATACAGCGCCGGGGTCTCCTCTGCCTTCGGGACCTGTCCCCCTTCCCGCACCACTTCCGTCTTATAGTCCCGCACCATTTCCCGGAGCTCCTCAGAATTTTCCCGGTACAGATGTAAAAGCTCCCGGATATTCTTGTTCTCACGGGTGAGCTTTTGCACCTCGCTCATAAAGGTACGTACGTTTTTGACTCCCAGCTGATCCAGAATGTTGGAGATGTAGACCGTGTCCTGATAGGTCAGATGGGCGTCTGCGGAGATCAGGATCCGGTTTACGAGATTGTTGAACACCGAGACCCAGTTGCCCCGGTTTTCAAACACATTGTTCTGTTCGACGAGATTGATGACGTTTCCTTCCGCCATGTAAACGGAGGGAGGCGTAGCTGCGATATGCAGAAAGGCTTCGGGCGTGAATTTCGCACCCATCATGCCGTAGTTCCCCCGCACCCGCTCACTGAAGGAATCGGATACGGTGGTAAACAGCTTGTCGGTCTGCAGTTGTATCGGTGGTCTTAATTTCAGCATATTCTCGTCTGCGGTTTACATAACTCGCGGCCTGACCCCGCAGATAGTGACCTGTGCTATTATTCTCCGTTTAACGGATTCTGTATACAGAACATCTCACGGTAGCCGATGGTTACGATCTCCGTGAACAAAGAGCTCCGCTCCGCGTCCAGATCGCCCCACTGCTTGTCCGTGACGACGCAGCCCGTAAACAGGTACAGCCGGACCGGGTCGAATTCATCATAAACCAGGTTTCTCCCAACCATCAGGAATAAGGGCAGGATCAGCTCGGTCCCCAGAGTCAGGGGATCCAGGAAATCCACGCCGATATAGCGTTCCACCTGAAGCTTGAAGGGCTGGGAAATGGGCTTTCTCCTCATGTGGACATAGTCATTCAGCCCGCCCTCCTGGATGTATTCAAATTCATTTTCCTTACGAAAGGCAAGGATCTTCTTGCAGGGCACATCGATGACGCCTTCCACCCTCAGCATGAAGTTAAAGGCCGGCGCAGGGTTCACTCCGTAATTTCTTACGAATATATTGCCATTGCCGTCTCCGTTTCGCATGTCTGCCATAGCGCTTTACTCCTAGCCGAAGCTTCGCAAAATATCTCTTGTGGACTTCATGTCCACGATACTCTTTTCTTTCCTGTCTTCCGAGGGATTTAAGGAGGCGTTTATGGCGGATATCTCCTCGCACCACTTTCTGCGCCTCATGTGCTCGATCTTTAACACATCATCCTCGCTCCAGTGAAAATAGTAGGAAATAAATGCCATCTCCTTATAAAGCTGTTCTTCCGGATAGAACGTTATCCCTCTGATGTAAAATTTAGCGGTACCTCAAAGCTCTTTCCGCAATCCGGGCAGATGGCCTGGACCTTCGGGGGCTCGATATCGTTGATCTTCTGGTACATATCCTGCAGAAAGGCCAGGTCCGCCGTAAAGAGCCGCTCCACTAACGTCGGAGTGATGGCCATGACCCCTTCGATCTCCGTAATGACCTTGCTTAACACAACAATGGTCAGATAGGAGGGGTTTGCCAGGACGCGGGGGTCCTTGGTGGCGGAGATCTCATCTCCCGCCGTGGCCAGACGCATCTTGCCGTTTCTGTGCAGCTCGCCGTCCTTGTCGATATAACCCTTGGGTAATGTAAAATCGTAGATTGTTTCCATATTCTGCCTCATGTCTTAAAATGCCTCATGCGAGCCCCGCGCCTACGGCGCGGAGCCCGCATTCCGGCATCAGGCCTGATTCGTAAGCCTTATCTCATCAGGTTGTTCCGGCTCC
>CAMNLO010000021.1 GCA_946543095.1 uncultured bacterium | reverse complement strand
CGGCAGCCATGGGCAAGGGCTTTGCCATCGGCTCCGCCGCCTTAACGGCTCTGGCGCTGTTCGTTTCCTACGCACAGTCCGTGAAGCTGTTTGAAGAGGGGATCAATATCCTGGACTATAAGGTCATCGTAGGGCTCTTGATCGGCGGCATGCTGCCCTTCCTGTTCTCCGCTTTGACCATGGATTCCGTGTCCAAGGCGGCTAATAAGATGATCGAAGAGGTGAGACGCCAGTTCCGTACCATCCCCGGAATCCTGGAGGGGACAGGGAAGCCGGACTACACCAGCTGCGTGGCCATTTCCACCCATGCGGCCTTAAAGGAAATGCTGACGCCCGGCATCATGGCGGTCATCGTGCCCCTGGCAGTGGGCTTCATCCTTGGCCCCACGGCACTGGGCGGGCTGCTTGCCGGCGCTCTTGTCACAGGTGTGATGCTGGCCATTTTCATGAGCAATTCCGGCGGCGCCTGGGATAACGCGAAGAAATACGTGGAGGAAGGCCATCACGGCGGCAAGGGGTCCGAGACCCATCATGCCACGGTGGTGGGGGACACGGTGGGAGATCCCTTCAAGGACACCTCCGGCCCTTCCATCAACATCCTGATCAAGCTGATGACTGTGGTGAGCCTGGTGTTCGCACCTCTGTTCCTGCAGTACGGCGGATGGTTCTGAACAGCAGCATTCAACCAGGTTTCAGTAAGTGAAGCGGAGGCTTTTCAATTATGAGTGAAAACGGCACTAAATTCGGCAATATCATACAGAAGGCAAAGGATTGCAAAAAGCCCATGCGCGTGGCAGTGGCAGGGGCGGATGTGGAGAACATCCTGAAAGGCGTTTTTGACGCCCAGACCGACGGCTTTGTGGAGCCCATCCTCATCGGAAACTACAAGCGGATCCATGAAATGCTGGAGTACACAGGCCTTGTGGACAGGGACTACGATATCCAGCCCGTGTCCGATGACACCAATGTGGTGCAGTACGCCATCGAGATGATCCAGCACGGCGCGGCGGACTGCCTCATGAGAGGAAACACCCAGACCAGGGATTTCCTGCTCCCCATCCTGAACAAGACCAATCACCTGATGCGGAAGGAAGAATCCCTTCTGACCCATGTGGTCATTCTGGATGTGCCGGAGTTTGACAAGCTCCTGGCCATCTCTGACGTGACCCTGCTGGTGGAGCCCTCCATCGAGACCAGAAAGCATGTGATCAAGAACATGGTCCGGGCCTTGAAGATCTGCGGCATCGAGCAGCCCAATATCGCGCTGCTGTCTTTGGTGGAGAAGCCCAGCTTCCATATGAAGGACACTGTGGAGGCCCAGACCATTGTCATGGACCACAAGGATGAGCCCATTGCGGACTGCAATCTGGTGGGCCCCATTTCCTATGATCTGATCGTCAGCAAGGAGGCCGCCAGATTAAAGGGCTATGACTGCCCCTACTGCGGGGAGTTCGACGGCATCGTGGTGCCGAACCTGATGGTGGGGAATCTTCTGGTCAAGGTACTGATGATCAACGCCAAGGCGGCAGGCTGCGGGATCCTGATGGGAGCGAACATCCCCATCGCTATCTCCGGCCGTTCCGATGCGCCGGATATGGCTTATCTCTCACTGGCCACCTGCGCAGGAATGTTCAATAAGTAATGCTGCAGAAGACTTATCACGTTCATAACAACCTGGAGTTGTTCAAAATGCTTCAGGAGGCGGGCAGGAGTCCGGAGATCCGGAACGCTGCCTGTCTCCTGATCTTTGCTTTTTTAGAGGACGCTGATCGGTCTTCCGTGGAAAATAAACTGGATATGCTTTCGGATTCCTTCCCTGAGGCTGTCATTTCCGGCATGACGGACAAGCGCGTGATCTATCATAATCCGGAGCATCTGGAGGACAGCTACACCTTCCTGGTCTTTGAGACCGGGGAAGCAAGAGTGTTTTCCTATCCCTGTATCAGGGGAGAGGAAAAGACAGCCTCGGCTGCCCTGCTGCAGGATCTGAAGGCGGAAAAGGAGCTGCAGGGGGTGCTGGTCTTCGGGGCCAGTGAGACCCTATCCCTGGAGCGCTTCGTATACCCTGTGGCCCGGGAATTCCCGATGCTGCCCTTTTTCGGCGGCAGGTCAGGACTGGTGGTGTATCCCGACGGAAGGAGCCTGATGGCGGCCTTTCATGGGAAGGATCCCATGACAGAGGCTTTCGTCTGTGTGACCTTTTCCGGGAAGGACCTTCATCTGAGGGTGCATTATAATTTGGGCTGGATCCCCATCGGAAAGAAAATGACCATCACAAAGGCGGAGGATTTTGTGATCCATGAGATCGACAATGCTCCCACCTCCGAGGTGTACACAAAATACTTCGGGCTGCTGAAGGAGCAGCTCACCATGGACAATGTCTGCGCCTTTCCCTTTATCATGAATAAGGGAGGGCTGCCGGTGGCCAGGATCATGATCCAGGATGCTGGCGAAGGAGCCTTCCGTTTCTCCGCAAATGTGGAGGAGGGAGAGCAGGTCCAGCTTTCCTACGCGGATCCCGGAGTGATCAACAAAGAGACCTATGAAAACTGCCAGGAGATCCACGCCTTCGGGACCCAGGCCCTTTTGATGAACAGCTGTTTAAACCGGACCCTGTTTTTAGGGGAGGAGGAAAAGAGCCAGTTTAAGGTCTATCGCAGAGCGGTCCCTGAATTCCTTTCCTTTCACGGCTATTCGGAGCTCTACATCCTGGGGGAGAGCGGCGGGGAGCTGACCTCGGCACTGGTCAGCATAGCCTTCCGGGAAGGAGAGCTTCCGGAATCCCTGAAACAGGATCTTTCTGCCTTTTCCTATTATCCCTACGCCGGAGAGAGCGTCCCTCTGGTAAACCGTCTTGTGACCTTCCTGTCCCGCACCACCGCGGAGCTGGAGCGTTCCGCCAATGAAGCCAGGGAGGCCAATGAGGCAAAGACCCGCTTCATTTCCCATCTCTCCCATGAGATCAGGACCCCCATCAACGCGATCCTGGGTCTTGACGAGATGATCTTAAGAGAATCCGGAGAAACAAAGATCCGGGAATATGCGTCGGATATCCGGAATTCCGGAAGGACGCTTTTATCCCTGATCAATGATGTTCTGGATCTGTCCCGGATCGAGTCCGGGAGGATCAAGCTGGTGCCGGAGGAATACGAGGTTGGTTCCGCCCTGAATGATCTGATGAACATGGTGTTATACCGCGCCAGGGAAAAGGATCTGGACTTTATCGTCCATGTGGATCCCACGCTGCCCCATATCCTTTACGGCGACGAGACCAGGATCAAGGAATGCGTCATGAACCTGCTCACCAATGCCATCAAGTATACGAAGGAAGGCAGCATCACCTTAGAGATCGAATACGAAAAGACCGGGGAGGATGAGATCCTTGTCACCTGCAGGGTGAAGGACACGGGCATCGGCATCCGGAAGGAGAATATCCCCATCATCATTTCTCCCTATGTACGCATTGAGGAGGGAAAGAACCGGGATATCGAAGGCACGGGACTGGGGCTTTCCATTGTCACGGAGCTCCTTGCGGAAATGGGCTCCCGCATTGAGATCGAAAGCGAATACGGAAAGGGCAGCACCTTTTTCTTCCGGCTCGCCCAGAAGGTCGTTGACTGGACCCCTATCGGAGACATGGAGGCCATGTTCCGGGAGACGAAAAAAGTGGAGGGCGGCTATTCCGCAGGCTTCCGGGCTCCTGAAGCAAAGATCCTGGTGGTGGACGATATCCTGATCAATATCAAGGTCCTGCAGGGTCTTTTGAAGCAGACGAAGATCAAACTGGATATAGCCCTGAGCGGCTTTGAGTGTCTGGAAAAGGCGGCAGCTCAGAAGTATGACCTGATCTTCTTGGACCAGCGCATGCCGGAAATGGACGGCATGGAGACCCTGAAGCACTTAAAGGAGCCGGCCTTTCACATGAATGAGAAGACCCCCGTCATCATGCTGACGGCGGATGCGGTCTTTGGCGCCAGGGAAGCCTTCCTGAAGGCGGGCTTTGATGATTATCTCTCCAAGCCCGTGGATCCGAAGCGTCTGGAGCGGCTGCTGATCCAGTATCTGCCGGCAGACAAGGTGGAGTATGAGGACAGGGCAGGGGCTTCAGAAACGAAAGCGCCTGATGAAATGCAGCAGGCGGAAGCGGAAGCAGAGGAGGCATGCGGCCTCGAGGGGATCCCGGGACTGAACACGGAAACCGGACTGGAAAACTGCTTCGGGGATGAGGAAACATATCAGGCGATATTGGAAGAATACGCCAACACGGCCCAGGGCTATGCGGATGAGCTGGAGGGCTATCTGAGGGAAAACAATATCGAACGTTATACGATCCTTGTCCATTCTCTGAAAAGCGCCTCCAGAGCCATCGGAGCAATGGAACTGGGAGAACGGGCAGCGGAGCTTCAGGAGCTGGGAGACAAAAGGGAAACAGAGGATATTATTAAGAAAACACCTGATTTTATAAAGAGCTTCAGGGAAATGGGAGCGGCGATCGGAGGTGCGCTTGGAACAGTATAAAAAGGACTTTATTGATTTTCTGATCTCGGCAAAAGCACTGCAGTTCGGAGATTTTACGCTGAAGAGCGGACGGAAATCTCCCTTTTTCATGAACGCGGGAGCCTTTGTGGAGGGGGAGCAGCTGCTGAAGCTGGGAGAGAGCTATGCCAGAGCCATCCATGAAGCCTACGGGGACGATTTCGATGTCCTGTTCGGGCCTGCTTATAAGGGGATTCCTTTGTCCGTGGCCTGTGTCATCGCTTATGCAAGGCTTTTCGGAAAGCAGATCCGGTACTGCTCCAACAGGAAGGAGATCAAGGACCACGGGGATGCCGGGATCCTTCTGGGTTCCAGAATAAAGGATGGGGACAGGGTGGTGATCATCGAGGATGTGACCACCTCCGGGAAATCCATTGAGGAGACCTGGCCCATCTTAAAGGCCCAGGGAGATATCCGGATCATAGGCATGATGGTCATGCTGGACAGAGGAGAAAAGGGGCTTGAGAGCGATGGGAGCGCCCTGCAGGAGGTAAGCCGGAAATACGGCTTCCCCACCGGGGCCATTGTTTCCATGAAGGAAGTCATCGCTTATCTGAAGGAGAAGGGGGAGCTTTCGGATCCCGGACTGCTTCAGAGGATCGAAGCATACTACCATGAGTACGGAGCAAAGGAGGAAGTATGAAAAATCACGCTGATGCGATGATTTTTCATACTCGCATCTGTGCCGTGACCGGCCCAGATCGCACTGTTCCTATCGGAGAAATCACCTGCGTGATTTCTCCTCAGGCTGCCGCTAACGCGGCAAAGGAGGAGGCTTAAATGGGAGAGAAGATGTATAAAACACTTGGGGGAGCGGGGGCTCTGAATCTGGTACTGGGGATCGTTCTCCTGATCACGGGCATTGTCTCCGGCGTCCTGCTGATCATCAGCGGGGCAAAGCTTTTGTCCGGAAGATCCCGGGTGCTGATCTGATCGTATGCGCAGAAGCTATATCTTCACAGACAAATCCTATTCCGAGCTCTCCATCCTCTCCTTCCTGTTAGGAGTCCTCTCCGTGGCCGGTGAGCTGTATTCCCTGGAGAGATCTTTTCTGAATGAAGGGGCCCTGGATGAGAGACTTGGAATGGCGTTTTTTCTGTGCTTTCTTTTTTCCCTCGCCGGGGCCTTTCTGGGGATCTGGTCGAGGCTGGAAAAGGAAAGATTCTATCTGTTTTCAAATCTGGGGATTTTGCTGAATGTTCTGGCACTGGCCGGAGCGGGAGTGATCCTGATCCTGTGATACAAGGGTCAAAAGGTCGAAAAGCTGTGCTCGCACAAAGCATTTCGACTTTATGACCCGCTCAAACATGAGCAAGTAGCCATTTTGTGAAACAAAATGAGCGGATTGCGAATGTTTGTAGGATCGCATAGCGCCGGAACGGCGCTTTGAGCTTCGTAGAAGCGAAGCGATCCGTGTATCAGTGGTTTTGATCCTGACATCATTTTCTCATAGGAAAGAGACCTATGCCCATCGAATTGAATTTTCTGGAAAACAAGATCGGGGAGCTTCCGGTGCATATCCGGGAATATCTCCTTTCCCTGCGGGATTTTACGGCCCTTCTCTGGGAGCGGAAGGATCATGCTGCCGGGATGCCCGCATCCCTTCGGGATATCGGGGAGCTGCCTCTCATGAATGGGCTGTACGCGGATATTCTGCCGGAGAGATATGAGCGTTGCTTCGGGAATCCGGAGTATGCAGCCTCCCTGTTCGGTGATTCCGCACAGCTGTTATGTGTCCTTTACGCAGAGATCCGCTCGGCGATCCCTGCGGTCTTTGACGGGGATGTGTTCCGGCTTCATGTGCGGGTGGCCCTTTTGGAAAAGCTGGTGGATATCTGTCTGGCCATGGCAAAGGAACCGGATTTTTACGCTGCCATCAAAGCCCCGCTCCAAAGCGCCATGGCTTCCTATCTCCGGGGTCTGGACCGGGATTTTCAGGAAAGACGCCTGAAGGACAGACTGATCCCCGGAAGAAACAGCGTGGCAGGCATTGCCGCCGGGGATTTCCTCACAGAGGAGGACCGCAGGACTCTGGCATTTTTGAACGAACTGCCAAAGGAAGAGGTGGAAAGCCTTGCGGCCACCTGGGTCAGGGGCTTCCGGGAAGGCTTTGCCGTCACCAGAAGAGATCTTTCCAAAAAGAAAAATGTGACGATGCGGGCGCCTCTGCGGTTTGCCCCCATTCTTGCAAAAGCGGAGGAGCAGCTGCGCTCCTTTGGCCTCACCCCCATCTATGCCCGGGCGCCCCAGAGCCTTTTCGAAGGCAGAAGCCTTTCGAAGCAGGGGATCTACGGAACGAATCCCAATAAGCAGTTTGATTACGACCATAAGGACGATCTGGCCCTGTTTCTGGACGAGGACTTTGTGGAGCGCAGGCTGAAAAACCTGGAAAGGGCCTATGAGGAGCTTTCGGACAATGCGGCTCTTCTGGCGGGGCCCATGGTGCTGGAAGCCTTCGGGGAGAAGGACTTCGTGCCGAAACAGTCTCCCCACGCGGTGCAGTATGATGAGGAGGGAAGGAAGCTTTTCAACAGGCTCCGGGCGGAAACCTCCAGGATCACCAACAAATATATTCCCCAGGAGGAGACTTCCTTCACCATTATGGCGCTGCCGGTGCGGTCGATCGGGGATGATTTTGAGGAGATCTTCCGGGAGACCGTCCGGGTGAACACTCTGGATGCTTCCCGGTATTCCGGGATCCAGCAGAAGCTCATCGATGCCCTGGATCAGGCAGAATATGCTCATATCCTCGGAAGGGGCGGCAATCAGACGGATCTGAAGGTCCGGCTGCATCCGCTGGAGGATCCGGCGGCTCAGACCAAATTCGAAAATTGTGTGGCGGATGTGAACATTCCTCTGGGGGAGGTGTTCACCTCTCCGGTGCTTGCGGGCACGGAGGGACTTTTGCACGTGGGCCGCGTGTTCCTGGAGGGACTGGAATATAAGGACCTGAAGATCCGGATCCGGGAGGGCATGGTGGAGGACTACTCTTTGGCCAACTACCCGGAAGAAGAGGAAAACCGCCGGTTCTTCCGTGAGAATGTACTGAAGCACCATAACACGCTCCCAATGGGAGAGTTTGCCATCGGCACCAACACATACGCCTATGTTATGGCGGAGCGATACGGCATTGCGGACAAGCTTCCGATCCTGATCGCGGAGAAGACCGGTCCCCATTTTGCCTTCGGCGATACCTGCTATTCCCAGGCGGAAGAGGTGCGGGTCTATAATCCGGACGGGAAAGAGATCATCGCAAAGGAGAACGAAGTCTCCTGTAAATGGAGAGATGATCCCGGAGAAGCCTATTTTCACTGTCATACCGATATCACCATCCCCTTTTCGGAGCTGGGCAGCATCATAGCCGTAAAGGCGGACGGAGAGGAGATCGCGCTGATAGAGGAAGGCAGGTTTGTACTGCCCGGCACGGAAGAGCTGAATCTGCCTCTTGATGAAATCAATGAATTAAAGGAGAAAGAACATGGAAAAGACGCTGAAACGACTGCTGATCCTGCTGTTTAGCCTTCTGTTTGTCCTGACGCTTGCGGGCTGCTCCTCTGACAGCGCCTCCTCCGGCCAAAGCCGCAGGGACAGGGAGGAAGAGGAAGAAGAGGAAGAGGAGGACGAGGAAGAAGACGAAGTAGAGGAGGAAGCGGCTGCTGAGCCGGATCCTGAGGAACAGGAGGCTGAGCTTTCGGAAGAAGAGGAGGAGCATGAGGTGATCCTCCATCCGGAGATCGTGGCGGAGAAACGCAATTATCATGAACCCTTAGAGGGGGCGGAGACCTACACGGAGCTTCTTACGGCCCGCACCGTCATGCCCCTGTTAAACGGCGAAAGCATCGCTGCCTACCCGGAGCTGGCTTCTGCCCTGAAACGTGACGCGGAGAAGACGTTCGCGGAGCGGGAGAAAGAGATCGCCCAGGAGACGGAAGACGCGAAGCTTACGTATGAGGAGATGTCGGAATATTTTACGGATCCCTTTTCGGACATCAGTGATCTGGTGGTATTAAGGTCCGATGACAGGGTGGTCAGCTTCTTTTTCCCCGGCTTTTCCTTCCTGGGCGGCGCCCATGGGATGTATTACAACGGCTGTGCCACCTATGACACCCTCACCGGGGAGAAGCTTACCTTTGATGATGTGTTAAAGGGCTCTCCGGATCTGACCCCCATCATCCTGGAGGAGCTGGAGGAGACCTATCCGGATATGGAATTCTTATTTGAGCCGGAGGAGGCCCTGGGGGGATATGACATTTCCTTATCGGAGCTCGTGGAGGGAACGGATGGCGGAGATGCCTCTTACCCCTATGTCTGGGGCCTGACCCCTGTGGGCGCCTACATCTATTTTGATGCCTACGCCCTGAATTCCTACGCGGAAGGGGACCAGCTGATCCTGCTGTCCTACGAGGAATATCCGGAGCTGTTTGAGGAAGAGTATCTGCCCCCGGAAGAGGAGAGCTTTATGCTGGATATCGGCCTGGGCTCCTGTCTCTTCGACGTGGACGGAGACGGGAAGAAGGATCAGATCACCATCCAGCCCCACTTTTACGAAGAGGATTTCGATATGATCACCTCCTATGAGGTGAAGGTGAACGATAACACCGTTACGCTGCCCGATATTTGGTGCTATTATGACGGCCACCATACCTGCTACCTGATCAACAAAGGCGGAGACAGGTGGTATCTGTATCTGAAATGCGCTTCGGACAGCGACATCCTGATCTACATGTATGTGGACATCACCGGGGGAAAGCCGGTCTATCTGGACAAGGGGGCCTTCGCGGAGAGCTATGTGACCTTAAACGAGGAGGGGGATTACGGGGAGCTGATGCCCGCGGATCCCGAAGCCATCCGCATCGACAGCATATTTAACAGTCTCGGAACCTTCTCCGCCGGCAAAACCTATCATCCCGGGAAGGATGGCGTGCCGGAGCCCAATGAGGAGCTGTATGAGGTGCTGCGGAGCGCCACCCCGGAGCCGGTGAACATTCTGCAGAGCTTCTCCTGCAGCATTGTGGACTGGGATGGGAATGTGGAAACAGAGAATGAAACCATCCCGGAAGGAGAGACCTATGAGCTGCTCCGGACAGACGGGGAGACCTTTGTGGATGTGCTTTTAGGGGACGGAAGGATCGCAAGGATCTTCTATACCGTGGAGTATCATCAGTATTATGTGGATGGTGTGCCCGTGGAGGAGCTTTTTGAAGGGATCCAGTATGCGGGATGATGCCTGGGGAGCTTCGGAAAGGTCCGGGTCAGCCGCATGGAAGCGGCTTTCCCGGTGATCCCCGCGGCAGTTTTGGCAAAGGCGGTATCGAAAGTATTGTGAAGGAAACACAAGGAGGAGAGGTTATGAAAAAGTATCTGGTGGTGATCGACATGCAGAAGGACTTCGTGGACGGGGCCCTGGGAACAAAGGAAGCCGTTACAATTGTTCCGGCAGTGGTAAAAAAGATCAAAGAATACCCGAAGGAGAATGTGCTTCTCACCATGGACACCCATCCGGAAAGCTATATGGAGCAGCAGGAGGGAAAAAACCTGCCGGTGCCCCACTGCATCCGGGGAACGGAGGGGTGGCAGCTGGTGCCGGAAGTGAAGGAAGTCACGGAGGGCTGCATGGTTTTTGAGAAAAACGGCTTCGGTTCCGTGGTGCTGATGGAGTATTTAAGAGAGCTTGCGGAGGAGGAGCATGGGGAGATCGAGTTTGAGTTCGTGGGCCTCTGCACCGATATCTGCGTGGTGGTGAACGCGCTGCTGGCAAAGGCGGCCATCCCGGAGGTGAAGATCTTTGCGGATGCCTCCTGCATGGCCGGGGTGACTCCCGAGAAGCATGCGGCAGCCATTGAGGTCATGCGCTCCTGCCAGATCCAGATCCGGTAAGTGGCTGCAAACGCGAATGATTCTTTGAACGAAGCAATCCAGAACGAATCTGTTTCATTCGTTCTGGAGAATACAGTAAGCGGGAAAGGATCATTATATTCATCAATGCCAAAAGCCTGGTGGTTTAGTTATGTAAACAAAGCATCGGATACCTTGAGGCTGTATTATGTAAACTGCAAGCTGCTGCAGAATACCAGAGTTATGTAAACTATATTTTAAGCAAATGTGACAATTTTTACGTGACAAATGTATCTACTGGGTGTAAAATGAAACTGTTTGGCGGGGGTATTGGGGCCTTCGTCCGATCCATATCTAATCATATCTTTCAGAGGAGGTACGAAATGAAGAAAATCATCAACGCAGTGGACCAGGTCGAGAACCAGATGATCGAAGGTATGGTCAAAGCCTTCCCTCAGTATTTAAAGAAAGTGGGCGATTTCAATGTTGTGGCCCGCGCAAAGAAGAAAGAGGGCAAAGTGGCTCTGATCTCCGGCGGCGGCTCCGGTCATGAACCGGCACACGGCGGCTATGTCGGCGAAGGCATGCTGGACGCGGCTGTGGCCGGCGCGGTGTTCACCTCTCCCGCTCCCGATGCCATCGAAGCAGGCATCAAGGAGATCGCCACGGATAAGGGCGTTTTGATGGTCATCAAGAACTACACCGGCGATATCATGAACTTTGAAATGGCCGCTGATCTTGCGAGAGACGCAGGGATCAAGGTGGAGCAGGTCGTGGTGGATGACGATGTGGCAGTGGACGGCTCCCTGTACACCACAGGCCGCAGAGGCATTGCCGGCACGGTGTTCGTGCACAAGATCGCAGGCGCAAAGGCAGAGACAGGCGCTTCCCTTGAGGAAGTAAAGGCCACGGCGGAAAAGGTCATCGCCAATGTCCGCTCCATGAGCATGGCCATCAGCCCCTGCACAGTTCCCGCAGCCGGCAAGCCCGGTTTCGAGATCGCAGAGGACGAGATGGAGATCGGTATCGGCATCCACGGCGAGCCCGGCACCCATAAAGAGAAGATGCAGACCGCAGATGAGATCACGGATCAGCTGTTAAACAAGATCCTTGGGGATCTGGATTTCACCGGCTCCGAGGTGGCTGTGATGATCAACAGCTGCGGCGCCACTCCTCTGATGGAGCTCTTTATCGTGAACAATCATGTGGCGGATGTGCTGGCCAGCAAGAACATCAAGGTCTACAAGACCTATGTGGGCGAGTTCATGACCTCCCTTGAGATGGAAGGCTTCTCCATTTCCATCCTGAAGCTGGACGACGAGTTAAAGGG